>NZ_OBDX01000033.1:0-80243 GCF_900215185.1 Pseudomonas sp. LAMO17WK12:I10
TGAACACCTTCGGCGCTATTGCGACCGCTACCGGATGCAGCCGGTGATTCCCTTGCGCACCATGAAGCGCAAGCCAAAGCCCGGCCTGCCCAGGCTGTTCGATAGGCCCAAGTACCGGCAGCGCAACATCATTGAGCGCATGTTCGGTTGGCTGAAAGAGAATCGACGGATCGGTACGCGCTACGACAAGCTGGCGAAAAGTTTTGCGGCGATGGTCTCACTGGCTTGCACCATGCGGTGTTTGCGACATTACTTTTCGTACACTGCCTAGTCTTCTCAAGGCGTTTTGGTAAGTGTTGATCCGCCCGCTACTGGATGACCGCGAGGTCGGAAGCGGTCTTTCATGAGCGTCCGCTTCTGGCCGAGGCTGTGTAAAAACGTTTTTGAGCGCGACAGATACTCAAAACCGGACTGGAAATCGCGCTTCTACGCGAAATCCACATCTGCTGACGTGCCGATAAATTTCAGATTTCATGTAGACTCGCACACTTCAATTTTGATGAAGCGTTTTTACACACTCTGGGCCGATTGCTGCCTGTCACGAAAGGCAGTAAACGCAAAGCTGCTGGTCAGCATCGGCTGAAATCGGCCGGCTGCTGCCCTTCGAGATAGGCAGAATGTGACCATTACTTGTCATAAGAGGCTAAAAGCCGAAGCAATTAATTACAGTAATACCTCATGAGTTCCAGTTCGTGGATGCGATATTTGCCGGTAGCAAGAAAGGAGAACCCCCGACAGATGCCGGGGGAACTGCGGGAGGTTTATTTCGATACCACGATACCCGCTGGCTTCCAGGTTCCTTCGCCCGCTGGTAGGACTGAAGGGGGCGTCTCTTTGGGCCAATAGAGGCGCATCACCAAATAAATCGGGCCGTCGGGCGCGGGCAACCAGTTACTTTCCAGTGCCTTGCCGGGTGAGGTCCGTTGGATATAGAGAGTCAGCGACCCGTCGGCATTTTTCTTCATATTGGGCAGCATGGGCGAGTTCAGTAGATAGCGGTCGATTGGGTTCTTGATTAAAAGCTGGGTTTTGCCGTCGTACATCGTCACCGACCAGAAGGCGTTCACGGGAGGTAGTTGCCCCGGCGGGAAAGTGAGGGTGTAGTTATGTTTGCTGCCATCCATTGGCTCGCCGGTCGCGGTGGTACGGGTGATGGGATAAGTGGCTTCCACTGCATCGTTGCCGTAAATACCGCCTTTGGCCCCGCCCGCGCGTTTCAACCAGTCCCCATTGTAGAAATGACGGTCGCCAAAGTACGAACCAATGCTCCAGCCATTGACATTCTTGAGTCCGCCGGACAACCACTTGTCCACCTTCTCGTCACCTTCCTTCATGCCCAGCAGGACTGCAGCCTTATGCTCGAGCGAGAGGTCTTTGAACTCAAAACTCTTGCCCGGTCCAATGCCGATTTTCGCGATTCGAGCCCGAACCTCCTTGTCTTCCGGTGTTGGCGGCACGTATTGGAGCGCGGCATCCAGATATTCGAAGAAATTCTCCTTGATCCCCGCAGTGCTGATTGAGGAGAAATTGATGACCGGCGATGCAGGCGGCGCTGGTTTGCCCAAAAACGCCGATAGCGGCTGCACTTTGTACCCTGACTGCACCTTCATCACATTCGGCATGTCCTTGGGATTGAAGAGCTGGGTTCGATAGCCGGCGACTGTGAACGGCGTGGTCGAATAGAAGACCTTGTCGATGCCTGCTGGCACCGCCCCCTTCCAGTCAGGTCCGACGACCATGTAATTGCCAGAGCCGTTACCCGTGGTACGGCTGCCGATGTAGCCGTAGTTGTAGGTATTGCCGTCGATCAGTTGCACTGAGTAGTAACGTTTTTTGTCCACTGCCGGTACCGAGAGCACCATGGGCTCGGCGCGAAGGTCCATCCAGAGGAACGAATAGGGGGTGTCGCTGTTGGGCGTGACGATGGCCGTGTCCTGGTAAGTAAAGACACGGGGCTCATTCTTTATCTGGTTAAAAGGTGCCTTGAACTGCGGACCGTTTTTATCCACGGCGTACTCATACATCACCGCATAATTCATTACGATCGGCAGCCCGTAGATGAAGGCATCCTCGGCGATGGACTTCGTCTCGGCGGGACTGGGCGCAGCTATGCCTTGGGCTTCATCTGCTTTCTCGGCCTGGGCCACGGGATCGTGCTTGCTGGCACAGCCTGATACAAGCGCCACCGCAGCGGAAGCGATGGCGATCCATTTCATGTAGGTTGAATATTTCGGTTTCATTGTTCATCTCTCCTGACCAAAATCATCTCTGCCCTGGATGTCTTGATTTGCGATTGAACACGTCGAGACTCCAGCTTGTTTAATGCCGATCTGATCGTAGGTCATTTAGCGAACTCCCGCTATTGGCCGGGTGCAGCCAATATCGAAGGTAAACTTTTCCTTTGGACAAACACTACTGAAGCGAAGCGGCACTTCTTTGTGCCTCCATTTGATTCTGAAAATCAAATGGAGGGCGAGCTCCCGCGCGTGATCCTCGATAGTTCATCAAACCGGTGATGGCTCCGCGAGTGGCGCCAACAAGATGCCGTGTTTTGGCGCAGTCGGGATCGATTCTAACGTCCGTGCAATGGCCTGGATTTTCTTTAAATACGAGGGGACGCGAAACGGCCTGAAGCGTCCGCTTTTGGCTGTGGATTCAACCGGTCGGCGCAGCCAACTACCGATAGAGCAGGTAGCGAAAGCCGGCTAGGTCCTCCACCGCACCCTAGCTTCGGCGCTTCAATTGCTGATCGATGAGACTCAGCTCTGCCTTGATCGCGTTTGCGGTGAGGCTCTGTATCGCTGTGCTTTTTCCCCAGCGAGAGCCTATGAGCTTGAGGAGGGCACTCAGATGGGGTTTCCTTGCCTTTCAGCGTTTCGGTACGACTATGCACGCCCTCCAAGGGGTTGTTGACGGCTCTGCCAGTTACACGAGCTAGGTCATAGATATCTTTGCAGTAAGCCCTCACGCGACTCATCTGTTCCAGAATTCCCTGGCGCTCAAGCCCTCTCAATAGCTCCATCCACTCCATAGACATGATCGAGGTATAGGGACGTTTACCTAGCGAGGAGAACACGTGGCGTTCGAGTGCGCCGAGTATCCTTTTGGCAGTGCCAGCATCCCAGCCGCTGAGGCGAGACGTATGCCATTCCCTGGCTAGCGCTTCAAAGGTGTCATTGGCTGCGTCAATGTCAGCCGTCTGACGAGCCTTCTTGGAGATGATTGGGTTCTTGCCCTCTGAGGCGTCTGCTCGCAGGTCTGCCGCTTTCTGTCGAGCGAAGGCGCCGCTTACTTCTGGATAGCCGCCGAGACCAAGCCAAGACCATTTGCCGTCCGGTTTCTTGTAGCGTAATTCCCAAGATTTTTGGCCGTTTGGTTTGACCCTGAAATACAGCCCAGGGCTGTCTAGTTCGCGGTATGCCCCGGCCTCAGGCTCCAGGCTGGAAAGTGTCGTATCAGCGAGAGGGCGTCGCTTGATATCGGCGCATTTCATCCGTGTATGCCTCCAGTTCAATTAGTCCTGAAGCATACACGTGGGCATACACGGTGGGGAAGGATAGGGGGGGATAGAGGTCAGCCAGAAACAAGAAAGCCCGCACTATCTGCTGATCCGGCAACAGGTAGGCGTTCCCATGCCACCCCAGGCGAGTGACCAGGCGGGCGCGTTCAACGCCGTCAAAGCCATTCAGGTAGCTTTGCAGGTCGTTGCGGGCATTGCGGCCTGATCGGGTGCCAGCCAAGCGCAAACCCATGTCCACAAGCGGCCCTAGAACCTCCTTGCCGAAGTCGCCCGCCATGCTCCGTCCGGAGATATTCCAGCGCTTCTTGTCCCCGTCCGGATCGTCCAGCTCGACCAGCAAGCCCCAGTTATGGCCCTTGTCGTCGCGGGTGCGAGCGAGGATTTCCAGACGCGAACACACCGGACGCGCCTCGCCATCATCACCGGCGTAGAACACTCCTTCGGAAGTGATGCGAAAGCCACCGAGCAACGTTTCTGTCTTGGGCTTAGTGGGCGGGGCTCCGGCAATCCCTGCCAGCGCCAGGACAGCGAGCCATTGGCCGAGTGCTGGCACCAGGTGGCTGTCCCGGCATCCCATGTCTTGAGCCGGGATGCGTGCCATTCACGGGCCAAAGCCTTGAAGGTGCTATTGCACGTTTCAAGTTCGGCAGCCTGGCGGGCCTGTTTCGTTGCCATGGGGTTCTTGCCCTCGGCAGCGTCGTTGCGTAGCTCGGCGGCTTTCTGTCGTGCCAGGGCTCCACCTACTTCGGGATAGCCACCAAGCCCCAGCCAGCTCCACTTGCCTGCTGGGGTTTTGTAGCGCAACTGCCAAGACTTCTGGCCATCAGGCTTGACGCGGAAGTACAGGCCGTTTCCATCCTGTTCCCGGTATTCCTTGGTGTCAGGCTCCAGGCCCGCCAGGGTGGTATCTGACAAGGGGCGGCGCTTGATCTCTGAGCGCTTCATAATCTTGTATCCCTTTGGTTCGATTTTTCATCAAGGATACACAGTGGGATACACGGCGGGAAGGTATAGGGGTAGACAGAGAGAGATAGCCAGACACAAGAAAGCCCGCACATGGCGGGCTTCTTGATGGTGTTTGTAGACTGCTGTATACAGTGGTAAACAAGTGTTTGGTGGCTACACAGGGACTTGAACCCCGGACCCCAGCATTATGAATGCTATGCTCTAACCAACTGAGCTATGTAGCCAAGTGGCGCGCATTATTCGCGTAGAACGGTAAGGCGTCAAGCGCTTTTTATAAAAAAATTATCTACGCTATCAACCGTTTATCCAATTCCCTCCTGTAGCAATGGCGATGGGCTGCGCTGGAACCAGCGGCTGGCCTGTTCGTAGGCGTGGGCCAGTTGCAGCACGGCGAAGTCGGCCCGGTGTTTGCCGATGATCTGCAGGCCCATGGGCAGGCCGTCTTTATTGAAGCCGGCTTGGACGTTGGCCACCGGGCATCCGGAGAGGGTGCCGGGGATTACCACTTCCATCCAGCGGTGGTAAGTGTCCATGGCCACGCCGTTGATGCTCTGGGGCCAGGCCAGGGTCTTGTCGAAGGGGAAGACCTGGGCGCTGGGCAGCAGCAGGTAGTCGAAATCCTCGAACAGCCGGGAGATCGCCCGGTACCAGTTGCTGCGTTGTACCGAGGCGGCGAACACTTCGCTGGCCGAGAGTCGCAGGCCGTTTTCCACTTCCCAGCAGGCTTCCGGTTTCAATTGCGCACGCTTGTCCGGGTTGGCATAGGCCGCGCCCAGGGAGCCGGCGACCATCCAGTGGCGCAAGGTGCGCCAGCTGCCCCACAGCTGCGGCATGGCGAAATCGGGCTGCGCCGGCTTGATGCGACAGCCGAGGCTTTCGAAGTCGGCAAAGGTCGCCTCGCACAACGCGAGCAGGCCCGGTTCCATCGGCAGGTAGCCGTTGAAGTCCCCCAGCCAGCCCAGCCGGGTACCCTTGAAGTCGCGCTCCAGCGGGGCCGTGAAGGCAGCGCCGGATTCGGCGATGGACAGCGGCGCCCGGGCATCGGCGCCGGCCTGTACCGACAGCAGCAACGCGGTATCGCGCACGCTGCGGCCCATGGGGCCTTCGTAGCCCAGCTGGTCGAAGAACAGGTCGCTGCTGTCGTCGAAGGGCACGCGGCCCTGGGACGGACGAAAGCCAATGACGTTGTTGAACGCCGCCGGGTTGCGCAGCGAGCCCATCATGTCGCTGCCGTCGGCCACCGGCACCAGATGCGTGGCCAGGGCCGCGGCGGCGCCACCGCTGCTGCCGCCGGCGGTCTTGCCGGCATCGAAGGCGCAGGCGGTGGCGCCGAACAGTGGGTTGTAGCTTTGCGAGCCGAGGCCGAATTCCGGGGTGTTGCTTTTGCCGATGATAATCGCCCCGGCGGCCTTGATCCGCTCGACCATGATGCCGTCGCGCGCGGGCACGAAATCCTTGTACAGCGGCGAGCCGAGGGTGGTGCAGATGCCCTGGGTCAGGGACAGGTCCTTGATCGCGTGGGGCAGGCCGTGCATCCAGCCGCGGTATTGTCCGCGGGCCAGTTCGGCATCGCGGGCGTCGGCCTGGGCCAGCAGTTGCTCGGCCGGTTGCAGGCTGACCAGGGCATTGACCCTGGGGTTGAACCGCTCGATATGGGCAAGATAAGTCTGCATCACTTCCCGGCACGAGACGTGGCGCAGGCGGATGCGTTCGGCGAGTTCGTGGGCCTGCAGCAGGAGCAGTTCGCTGATGTTATTGGAAATCATGGCAGGGCTGCCTTTCAAACGGCTGGAGAAGCGCCCCGCCGGGCTGGCGGGGCGGTACGGGTCAACGCATCAGGTTGGTCCACAGGCGGTCGGCCAGGCGGATCGCGCCTTCGCCGCAGGTCTGGCTGAACACCACCTTGGTGCCCTCGGGAATGTGCAGTTCAGGTGCGTCCTTGAGGCCGGCGTCGAGGAAACTGTCCACGCCCTTGACAGGGCTCTGGTGCTTGAGGAAGTTCTGGGTCATCGCGGCGTTTTCAGGCGCGCTGAGGAAAGCGATGAAGGCCTTGGCGTTCGCCGGGTTCTGGCTGCCTTTGGGTATGACCATGTTGTCGACCCAGGCCAGCACGCCTTCCTTGGGATACAGGTATTTCAGGCTGGGTTTCATCTCCCGGGCGCGCATCGACGAGCCGCCCCAGAACATCGACATGTCGATCTCGCCCGAGGCCAGGTTCTCGCGGATCGAGCCGGCCTTGGAGCTGTAGGTCTTGACGAAGGGTTTCTGCGCCTTGAGCAGGGTCAGCACCTGCTGCATCTGCTTGGGGTCCTCGCTACACAGCGGGATGTCCAGGTACAGGCTGGCCATGTCGATCACTTCGCTGACCGAGTCGAATATATTGATCCGACCCTGCAGCTCGGCCGGTGGCTGGTAGAGCACCTTGTAGCTGTCGGCCGGGCCTTTGTAGCGCTCGCCGTCGAGTACCACGCTGGTGGTGCCCCAGATAAAGGGCACGGAGTAGGCGCCCTCGGGGTCCCAGGTGGGCTTTTTCAGATTGTCGACGAGGCCGGCGTAGTAGGGGTCCCTGGCCGGGTCGAAGCGCTCCAGCAGCTGTTCCTTGACCAGGATCGGAACGAACTGGTGCGAAGGGATCGCCAGGTCATAGCCGGTGCCGCCCTGTTTCAGCTTGGCCAGCAGGGTTTCGTTGGAATCGTAGGAGTCCACCGTGACCTCGATGCCGGTCTGCTTCTGGAACTTGGCGAGGATCTGCGGCGAGAAGTAGCCGCTCCAGCTCACCACGTTGAGTTTCTCGGCGGCGTGTACACCCAGTGGCAGGCTCAGCAGCAGCGAGGTGCCGAGGCTTGCGATCAACTTGCTCATGTCTTTTCCCCAAGGTCAGTGGAAGGTTCAAGCGTGTTTTTTGCCCAGCAGATAAGAGAGACTGACGAACAGCACCGAGACGCCCAGAATCAGGGTCGAGACGGCATTGACGTCGGGTGTCACGCCCATGCGCAGCAGGCCGAAGATGAAGATCGGCAAGGTGGTGGTGCCGGCCTGGGAGACCATCATCGAGATCACGAAGTTATCCAGCGAGACGATGAAGGCCAGCATCAGACCGGAGACGATCCCTGGCATCAGCAGTGGCAGGGTGACCTTGCGCAAGGTGCGCCACGGGTCTGAGTAAAGGTCGGCCGCAGCCTGTTCCAGGGACAGGTCCATGTCGTTGAGCCGCGCGCGGATTGGCAGGTAGGCGAACGGAATGCAGAACACCGTGTGGGCGATGATCAGGTTGCCGTAGCCCAGGGACAGGCCGATGGTGGAGAACAGCGCCAGGGTGGCCACGCCGACTACGATTTCCGGCAGCACCAGCGGCAGCATGATGGCACCCATGGACAGTTGCAGGCCCTTGAACTTCGCGCCGCGGGAAGTGCCCAGCGCCGCCAGGGTGGCGATGGCGGTGGCGATCATGCTGGCACATACGGCGATCAGCAGGCTGTTGCCGGCCGCCGAACGCAGCGCCTGGTTGGCGAAGGCGGCGCGGTACCAGTCGAGGCTGAAACCGGTCCAGACCGTGGCCGACTGGTTGGCGTTGAAGGAGAACACCACCAGCACCAGGATCGGTGCGTAGAGGTACAGGTAGAACAAAAAACTGAAGCCGCCGAAGCCAGGAAAATCCTGTACGCCGAGGCCGTTTCGCTTGAACAGGCGCAGCATCACACACCTCCCTGAGCAATGCGCTGGCGCTGGGCGCGCAGGGCATACAGTGTCAGGACCAGTATCACCGCCGCCATCAGCACCAGCGACAGCGCGGCGCCGAACGGCCAGTTACGCGCATCGCTGAACTGCCGGAAGATCAGGTTGCCGAGCATCATCCGGGTGCCGCCACCCAGCAGTTCCGGAGCGATCATCGCCCCCAGGCAGGGCACGAAAGTGAGGATGGCGCCGGCCAGGATGCCCGGCCTGGCCAGTGGCAGCACCACCTTGCGCAGGGTGCGGATGCGCCCGGCATACAGGTCCTGGGCGGCTTCGAGCAGGCGGGTGTCGATTTTTTCCAGGGTTGCGTAGATCGGCAGCACCACGAAGGGCGCGTAGGTGTAGACCAGCCCCAGCAGCACCGCGCCGTCGGTGTAGAGCATTTGCAGCGGCTCGTGGATGACTCCCAGGCCCATCAGGCTGTTGTTGATCACACCGCTGCTGCGCAGCAACAGAATCCAGGCGTAGGTGCGGATCAGCAGGTTGGCCCAGAACGGCACGGTGATCAGGAAGATCAGCAGGCCGCGGCGCTGTGGCGGTTGCATGGCCAGCCACACCGCCACCGGGAAACCGATCAGCAGGGTAATCACCGTGGTCAGCCCGGCGATGCCGATCGAGCGCAGCGCGATGATCAGGTAGGAGTCGGCGAAGGCCAGGCTGTCGTCCAGTTGCCGCTCGAACAGCAGGGCGGTGTAGGCGTCGCTGCTGAAGACCGGGTCGACCCCGCCATAGGGGTTGGCCTGCATCAGCGAGTAGCCGATGACGATCAGGATCGGCACGATCAGAAACAGGGCGATGGCCAGCAGCGCCGGGCTGACCCCGAGAAAACTGTGCAAGGCCTTGCGCCGTTCCAGGGTGTTGGATAGCGATGATGTGTGCATGACGAACCCTCGTGCTCAATCCAGCAGGACACTGGCGCTGCCGCGGTCGAACAACAGGCCGGCCTGGCTGCCCACCGCGAAGCGCTGGCTCTGGTCGACGCTGTTGGGTGTGCGCACCGTGAGGCGCGAGCCATCGCTGAGGCTGACCTGGTATTGCAGGTCGGTGCCCAGGTAGACCTGTGCCTCGATCCGGCACGGCAGGGCGCCTTCGCTGCCTTGTGGCAGCAGGTGCAGGCGTTCGGGGCGTACCGACAGGGCCACGGTCGCGCCGACCCTGATGTCGCTGCATGGCTGGGCGGGCAGTGGATGGCCGGCCGGCCCGGCGAACCAGGCGAGGCCGGCTTCGACGCGGGTCACGTTGGCGTCGATGAAGTTGGTTTCACCGATGAAGTCGGCGACGAAGCGGTTGCGTGGACGTTCATAGATATCCTCGGGTCGGCCGACCTGCTGCACCTCGCCTTCCGACAGCACGGCGATGCGGTCGGACATGGTCAGGGCTTCTTCCTGGTCATGGGTGACGAAGATAAAGGTGATGCCGGTCCTGGCCTGGATGCTTTTCAGCTCTTCGCGCATGGCCTGGCGCAGCTTGAGGTCGAGGGCCGAAAGCGGTTCGTCGAGCAGCAGCACCTTGGGGTGGGGCGCCAGGGCGCGGGCCAGGGCTACACGCTGTTGCTGACCGCCGGACAACTGGCTCGGCTTGCGCGTGGCAAAGCGTTCCATCTGCACCAGGGCGAGCATTTCCCGTACCCGTTCGGCGATCTGCGCCTTGCCCAGCACCTTGCCCATGGGCTGGGATTCCAGGCCGAAGGCCAGGTTCTCGGCGATGCTCATGTGCGGAAACAGCGCGTAGTGCTGGAACACCGTGTTGACCGGGCGCTGGAAGGGTGGGCGGTCGGCGATGTTCTCGCCGTAGAGCAGGATCTCGCCCTGGGTCGGAAACTCGAACCCGGCGATCATCCGCAGCAAGGTGGTCTTGCCACAGCCGGACGGGCCGAGCAGGGTGAAGAATTCGTTGTCGCGGATGTCCAGGTCGATGCTTTTCAGCGCCACCGGCCCGGTGTGTGGATCGCCATAGACTTTGCGTACGGCGCGGATAGACACAGCCAGCGTTTGCAGCGAATGCAGGGCATTCATGCGTAACCTCCGATTCCCCCATCGCCCTTGGCAAGCGTCTGCACAACGCTGCGTGGTAAGGCCATGGATATTATTGTTCTGGGCAGGATCGAGATGTGTTCGGGTGTGTGGCGAGCCGGTCTTGCAGGCTCTTTATTGTTCTGCTGCAGGCGATTATCAGTGAGGGGTTGCGGGGGCGAAACTTCAATTTTAACATAGCAGCTGTTAAATAATTTAATAGCTAAAGGCGTCCCCAGCCATGCCTGAGCACCGTTTGCCACCGCTCAACGCGGTGCGTGCCTTTGATGCCGCCGCCCGCCTGGGCAGCTATGTCGAAGCCTCGAAAGCCCTGCACGTGACCCAGCCGGCCATTGGCCGCCATGTGAAGCTGCTGGAGGAATGGCTGGGCACGCCTTTGTTCGAGCGCACCTCGCGCGGCGTCACCCTGACGCCGGCGGGGGAGAAGTACCACCGCAAGATCGCCGTGGCCCTGCGACTGATCATCGAGGCCGGCAAGGACGTGCAGCCCAAGGCCGCCGAACGCTGGCTGCGGATCATGGTGGTGCCGGGCTTCGCCAAGCGCTGGCTGACCCCGCGGCTGGAAGCCATGCGGCATTTGCGCCCGGGACTGAAATTCGCCATCGAGCCCAACTCGACCTTCACCGAAGTGGACGCCAAGACCACCGACCTGGGCATCGCCTATGGCCTGGACGGGCAATACGCCGGCTCGCGGGCGACGCTGATCTGCCCACGGGTGTTTCCGATCTGCAGCCCGGCGTACCTGGCGAGCATCGACGCTGTCCACAGCCCGGCCGACCTGGTGAAGCACGAGCTGATCCACTTCGACGATGGCGAGTGGTGGAACATGTGGTTCGCCGCCAATGGCCTGGATATCCACCTCACCAGCGACCTGATCTACGTGAACAACGACCATGCACTGTCGGTGGCCGAAAGCGGCCAGGGCATCGCCCTGGCCAACGAAGTGCTGGTGCGCGAGGAGCTCAAGGCGGGCAGGCTGGTGCGGGTACTGGACGATCAGGTGAAGCTGGAAAGCTATCGGGTGTTGACCCCGTCGCAAGAGCTTTCGGCGGATGTGCAGTGGTTTATCCAATGGTTGAAAACCGAACTGGAGGCGGACTTCCCGGAGGCGTTGATCGGCCAGTGAGCGTGGGCAATCCAGGAAAATATTCAAGTCGTTAGCAAGCTAAGGGGATAGCCGCAGCGCATCGAAAAATGGCACATTGGCCACCCCTGCAACTGCGCATCCATCTGCTGTACGGAAACTCTCATGGCTATCAGCAATGTTCAGTCCGCCTCTGTGGCGACTCCCACGTCTTCCCACAGCAGCCCCCTGGTGCTGCGCATCATTGGCGCGGTGGCGCTGGCGCATTTGATCAACGACCTGATCCAGGCGGTGCTGCCGGCGATCTACCCGATGCTCAAGGCCAGCTACGGCCTGACCTTCACCCAGGTCGGCCTGATCACCCTGACCTTCCAGCTCACGGCCTCGCTGCTGCAGCCGTGGGTCGGTTATTACACCGACCGCCATCCCAAGCCGTACCTGTTGCCGGTGGGCATGGTCTGCACCCTGATCGGCATTCTGATGATGTCCCAGGTCGGCAGCTTTGCCTTGATCCTGCTGGCGGCGGGGCTGATCGGTGTCGGCTCCTCGACCTTCCACCCGGAAGCCTCGCGGGTGGCGCGGCTGGCTTCCGGCGGGCGTTATGGCCTGGCGCAATCGACCTTCCAGGTCGGCGGCAATGCCGGCACGGCCTTCGGCCCGCTGCTGGCGGCGGCCATCATCATTCCCTTCGGCCAGGGCAATGTGGCCTGGTTCGGCCTGTTGGCGGTCTTCGCCGTGGCGCTGCTCTACGCCATCAGCCGCTGGTACGCCAACCACCTCAAGCTGTTCAAGCTCAAGCAGGGGCAGGCGGCGACCCACGGCCTGTCCAGGGGGCGGGTGCTCAGCGCCCTGGTGGTGCTGGGGCTGCTGGTGTTCTCCAAGTATTTCTACATGGCCAGCCTGACCAGCTACTTCACCTTCTACCTGATCGAGAAGTTTGACCTGTCGGTGGCCAGCTCGCAGCTGCACCTGTTCCTGTTCCTCGGCGCGGTGGCGGCCGGGACCTTCTTCGGCGGGCCGATCGGCGACAAGATCGGGCGCAAGGCGGTGATCTGGTTCTCGATCCTCGGCGTGGCGCCGTTCACCTTGCTGCTGCCCCATGTCGACCTGTTCTGGACCAGCGTGCTCAGCGTGGTGATCGGCTTCATCCTGGCGTCGGCGTTCTCGGCCATCGTGGTCTACGCCCAGGAGCTGGTGCCGGGCAACGTCGGCATGATCGCCGGGGTGTTCTTCGGCCTGATGTTCGGGTTCGGCGGGATCGGCGCGGCGCTGCTGGGCCACTTGGCGGACATCCACGGCATCGAGTACGTGTACTTCCTGTGCTCGTTCCTGCCGCTGTTCGGCCTGCTGGCGATCTTCCTGCCGCGGACCCGAAAAGCCTGAGTGCAGGCCGTGAAAGAAAGGGCCCGAGACGTGCCGAGCTTGGGCCTGGCCGAAGAACCGCTGGCAGCTGCCGACAGTGAGTTGATCTGCCGGGAACATCCGTTCGCCGCTGAAACCATGGAGTAAGGTCATGACCCCTGAGCGTATAACCCTCGATGCCCTGTTGACTGGCCGCGCCGTGGCCTACAGCCGGCCGGGGTCCATGAGCGCGATTGCCAAGACCCCGCGCACCGGCAGCCTGCAGGTCGGTCCGCAGGGCCTGCTGGACGACGAGCAGGGCGACCTGCGGGTGCATGGCGGCACCGAGAAAGCCATTCATCACTATCCCCGCGAGCATTACGCCGCCTGGGCCGCCGAGTTGGGACCGCATGCGTTGCTGGAGCAGCCGGGCGCCTTTGGCGAGAACTTCAGCAGCCACGGCTGGACCGAGCAGAACGTCTGCCTGGGCGACCGGGTCCGGGTCGGCAGCGTGTTGCTGGAGGTGTCCCAGGGACGCATGCCGTGCTGGAAACTCAATGACCGCTTTGCCGTGAAAGACATGTCGCTGCGGGTCCAGCAGAGCGGGCGCACCGGCTGGTATTACCGGGTGCTGGAGGCGGGCAGCCTGAGCGCCGGGGACATGTTGCAGCAGGTCGAGCGCCCGTTCGAGCAGTGGCCGCTGTCGCGCTTGAGCGCGGTGCTGTTTTCCCGCGAGGTGGCACTGGAGGAGATTCGCCTGTGCCTGGAGTTGCCGCTGGTGCCCTCCTGGCGCCGCACCCTGGAGCGCCGGGTCGAGCAGGCGGCGGTCGAGGATTGGGGCCCGCGCCTGCAGGGCACTGAGCGGGTCGATGAGGAGTCGGCCCGCTGAGCGGCGGGCGCGATCAGTTCGCCTCCAGGGTCAGGCGCGCCTGGACCAGGGCCTGAGGGTCGACCTCCAACTGCAGCGACACCAGGTTGACGCCCTGGTTTTCCATCTCGTCCAGCCAGGTCAGCAGGTCTTGCAGCGCGCCGCCCAGGTTGAGATTGAGGCTTCCGGATTCTTCGCTGTCCATGCGTTCGATGCTCAGGTTGGCCGCGGCTGTGCTGGCGGTGATCAGGCCGGCCAGGGTCCGGCCGTTGGCCTGCGGGCCGCGGGCCTGGGTGGACGAAGAGAGCTTGAGCAGATCGGTTTGCAACTGTAGGGCCTCCTGGAACTGCTGTTCAGCCTGGCGCAAGGCCTGGCGCTGAGGACTCCAGAGCAGGGTCCAGAACAGCGTCACGGCCAGAAACAGGCTGAGCAACTTCAGGGCCAGGCGATCGCGGGCCGGTAGCTGTTGCCAGCGGTTCGAGTAACGATTGAAAAGGGTGGTCATGGGTTAGTCCGTGATTTTCAGGCGGGCGCTGACCCCGTCGGGAGCGAGTACGGCCGAGTCGGCCTGCACATTCGCGCCCTGCTGCGCGAGTGCTTCGCGCAGGCGTTCGAGGGTGGAGAAATCCGGCGCGTTGACTTGCAGGGTCCAGCCTTGCGCCTGTTGGTAGTCCAGCCGGCGGATCCGCGTATCGCCGCCATCGCTGCCGGTCCATTGGCTGGCCAGGCTGTCGAGCCGGCGCGCCAGGCTTAGCCGGGGCTGGCCGGCCTGCTGGGCACGGGCACGGGCACGGGCCTGGACCTGGCGGGCGAGGTCGATCACCCGGGGCTCGTCGGGGAAGCGCTGGCGCCAGAGTTCCAGGCTGGCCTCGGTCACCTCGGCGGCCTTGTGTTGCAGCAACCAGCGATGGCCCACGTCCTGGGCCACTTGAGCGCCGCAGGCGATGACCAGGATTGCCAGCAGCGCCCGCCATGGTGTGCGTGACGGGCTGCGCAGGGCGAATGCCCCCTGGCGCAGATCGATGGCCTGCGCGCTGCCCCGGGCCAACAGCGGCCAGGGCGTTTCCTCGCTGCGTTGCAGGTTGTCGGGCAGCAGCGGGGCCAGCTCTTCGAGGGCCTGGTCGTCGAGCGCCAGGCGTTGCTGGCAGGCCCCGCCGATCAGCCAGCGGTCGTGGCAGCGCAGGGCCAGGGCCTGGCTGTCCGGCAGGCAGTCGGCATCGACATGAATGTACTCGGCCGTCAGGCCATGGCGAGCCAGGCGCTCCAGCAGTTGCTCCAGCCACTGGCGTTGCAGGGCGAACAGCCGGCAGTGCCGGCGCGCCTGCAACGGCCCGCGGGCCAGGTGCAACTGCTCAGGGTCGTCCAGCAGCCGTTCTTCCAGTACCGAATGGATGGCTTGCTGCAACCAGCGGCCGCTGCGCGGTGGTACGTCGAAGCGGTGATGGCTGACGATTTCGGCCGGCAGCAACAGGGTCAGGCGCTGGCCGGCCAGCACCGCCGCCTGTTGCAGCGTGCCGTGCAGCGGCTCGCCGTCGGTTTGCCACCAGGTGACGGGCGAGTCGTCGTCCACGGTCACGGTGGTGAGGTAAAGCCAGGCTTGCATGGGGTTACTCCGGAAAACGGGAAGGGGCGGCGAGGGTGCGCTGCAGTACGCTGACCTGACCGTCCTGCTCGATGCGCAGGCGGCTGATCAGGCGCAATTGGCGGTCGCCCAGTTCGACATCCAGCACCGCCTGGAAATAGCGGCTGCTGACACCGAGCCCCTGGCTGTTGATCTCGTGCTGTTTCAGCGCGGGGGCGTCGAGAAACTCCTGCACCGTCTTGTAGCCATCGGCGGGACGTGCCTGCACCAGGGCGACGGCCTGGGCCAGGTCGAGCTGGCCCAGGCTGGCCAGTTGTTCGGCCGGGGCGGTGTTGAGGTTCAGGGCCCCCGGCGTGGTCCTGACCCAGGGGCGCAGGCGTTCCATGATTGCTGTGTCGACGCCTTCCAGGCGCATCAGCTCGCTGCTGTCGTTCCAGGCCAGCGGCTTGCCGTCGAAACCACGCACCGGCGGCAGGCGCCTGGGGTCATGGGACGGCAGGCCGAGCACTTGCAACAGGCGTTGATAACGCAGGCGACTGATGCGGTCGTTGGGCGTGCGCAGGGTGCCGAGGTTGAAACGCGCGCCGAGGTCTTGCAGCTGGATGCGGATACGCCCGCCGTCGATGTCGAAGGTCGGCGTGCTTTGGGCCCAGCGTTGGCCCAGGTGTACGCGCTTGGGCTCCGGTTCGCCCTGCCAGTCATCGCGCAGTTGGTCGCGGGCCCAGGCTTCGCCACTGAGCGCCAGTTGCCACAGTTGTTGCTGCAGCATCTGGTTGGAACTGCCGCTCAGGCTCAGGCGCTGGCGGGCCAGCATGTCACTGACGATCAGGGTCGCCAGGGAGGTGATCAACAGCACGCTGATCAGCGCGATGCCTCGTTGTCTACAGGCCTTAACCATGGTCCAGCCCCTTGACGCCCGGCAGCAGGATCACCCGCCGCAGGCCGGGATAACCCGGAGCGTCGAGTTCCAGCTCGATGGCCTGGGGCAGGCTCAGCGGTGCCTGGCCCACGGGCCAGCTGGGGTGGGCCCGACCCTGGTCGTCGATGTAGCGCAGGCGTTCGAGGCGGATGCCATCGAGCAGCAGTTGTTGCGCGGCAGTGCCGGACAGGTCGGGACCGTCCACCGGGCTGCGGTATTCGCGCAGCCATTGGCTGTCGCTCCAGCGATAGGTGACCAGCAGCAGGTCGTTGCGCGCCTGTTGCAACGGATTGCTCCAGCCGCCGCGTACCAGCTGGATGCGCCTGGGTTCGCCGATCAGGGCCTGGCGCGCCGAACTGCCATTGACCGGGTAGGCGATGGCCTGGGTCAGGTCGCGCTCGAAGATACCCACCGCGCGTTGCAGGCGCCGCAGTTGCAGTTCGTGCTGATGAATCCGCTGGTCGGTGTGCATCATGCGTTCGAGCAGTTGATAGCAGGCCAGGCCGAGCAGGCTGAACAGGGCCATGGCGATCAGCACTTCGAGCAGGGTGAAACCCTGTTGCCGGCGTTTCATGGGCGGGCCTCCAGGTAACCGGCCAGGCGCGCGCGCTGCCGGGGCATGGGGGCGTCGGTGGAGACTTCGAGCACGATCTTCAGCAGGCGCGGGTCGGGCGCCGCGGCGGTTTCGCTGGTCAGCAGCCAGTCGCGCCCGGCGAAGCGGATTGGTTCCTGGCGCTGGCTCTGGGGCTGGCGCATGCCGGCGCGCAGTTCGTTCAGGCGGTTGTCCGCCAGCCATTGCGCCAGGGTCCGTTCGCTGAGGCCGCCGTTGTTGCCGATCAGGTGTTCGGTGGCGCTGTAGAGCGACAGCGACAGCACGGCGAAAATGGCCAGGGCGACCATTACTTCCAGCAGGGTGAAGCCCGCCTGTTTATTGCACCGGGGCAAGACGCACCTCCTCGACACCGTCGCTGGACAGCGACAGCAGCGGTTGCTGGCGGTATTCCAGTAGCAGATTGAAGGGCGAGATCTGGTCGTTGGCCAGCACCCAGAGTTGCGGCTCCTTGCCCTGGCCCAGGCCTTTATTTGGGCCTCGTGGCTCCTGCAAGTTCAGGCGCAGTTCGCCGGGCAGCCGGTGTTCCTTGAAGCGTTTGTCGGCCTGCCACTGGCCGCCACGGTCGAGGCTCAACACTGTGTAGTGGTCGGGCTCCAGGCGCAGGCCGTGATTGACGTTGTTCAACACCGCGTCTTCGCGCAGCAAGCCAATGAGGTTCTGCAGGCGCTCGGCCTCGCGCCGGGCCTTCTGTCCGCCCGAGTCGCTCTGGACCAGCCCGACCATGCCGGCCAGCAAGCCGATGATCACCATGACCACCAGCAGCTCCAGCAGGGTGAAACCCGCCATTGGCTTGCGCACTTCAAGGCTCCCAGTTGCCGATGTCGGCATTGGTGCCGTCGCCGCCGTTGCGGCCGTCGGCACCGAAGGAGTACAGGTCGTAGGCCGAGCCTTCGCGACCCGGGGCGAGGAACTGGTAAGGGTTGCCCCAGGGGTCCTTGGGCAGGCGCTTGAGGTAGCCGTCGGGGTTCCAGTTGAGGGCCGCCGGCATGCCCGCCGGTTTCTTCACCAGGGCTTCCAGGCCCTGCTGGGTCGACGGGTAGTGGTGGTTGTCGAGCTTGTAGATTTCCAGGGCGGTGGCCACGGCCTTGATGTCGCTGCGGGCGGCGGTGACCTTGGCCTGGTCCGGGCGGCTCATGATCTGCGGGACCACCAGGGCGGCCAGGACACCGAGAATCACCACGACCACCATGATCTCGATCAGGGTGAAGCCGCGTTGGCGGGAAGGGTTGCGCATGTTGTGTGCTCTTCAGGTGATGAGTTGGTTGAGGTTGAGAATCGGCATCAGGATCGCCAGGACGATCACCAGCACGCTGGCGCCCATGAACACCAGCATCGCCGGCTCGAACAGCCCTACCAGCATGGCGATGCCGTTGGACAGCTGGGTCTGCTGCTGGTGGGCGGCGCGTTCGAGCATGCCGTCCAGTTCCCCCGAGCGTTCGCCGCTGGCGATCATGTACAGCATCATCGGCGGGAAATCGCCGCTCTGTTCCAGGGCCCGGGTCAGCCCGCTACCTTCGCGTACGGCACGCGCCACGTCTTTCATACGAGTACGAATCTGCTGGTTGGCGACCACTTCGGCGGAAATCTCCAGAGCATCAACAAGTGGCACGCCACTGCGTCCGAGAATCGCCAGGGTGCTGACAAAACGGGTGCTGTTGCTGGCCTGGATGACCCGCCCGATCACCGGCAAGCGCAGCTGGGCCTGATGCCAGCGCATGGCCAGGGCGGGCTTGCGCAGGGCCACGCGCAGGCCGGCGGCGAGACTGCCGAGCATCAGCAGCAGGAGCAGGCCGTAGTCCCGGGCGAAATCGCTGGTGGCGATCAGGCCGCGGGTCAGCACCGGCAGTTGCTGGCCACTGTCGATGAACACCTTGACCACATCCGGCACCACGAAACTGAGCAGGAAACCGACGATGCCGAAGGCCGCCAGCAGCAGGATGCTCGGGTACAGCATCGCCAGCTGCAGCTGCTGGCGGGCGGCATGCCGGGCCTCGGTGTAGTCGGCCAGTTGCATCAGCACCTGGGCCAGGTGGCCGGCGCGTTCGCCGGCGGCCACCGTGGCCCGGTACATCGAGGCGAAGGCGCGCGGGTATTCGCCCATGGCTCGGGCCAGGTCATGGCCTTCCAGCACCCGTGCGCGGATCGCCAGCATCATGCTTTGCTGCGCGCGTTTGCTGCATTGCGCGGCGACCGCGGCCAGCACTTCTTCCAGGGGCAGAGCGGCCTGGACCAGGGTTGCCAGCTGGCGGGTGAGCAAGGCCAGTTGCGCCGGGCTGAGGCGTTGGCTGCTGGTCAGCGTGGCGCCGGAGCGGTCCTTTTGCCCGCGGGCCGGCTTGACCTGCAGGGCGATCAGGTTGCGTTCGCGCAGCAGCTGGCGGACCTGCCGCGCGCTGTCGGCTTCCTGCACGCCGCGGGTCTTGCGCCCGGCGTTGCACATGGCGAGGTATTCGTAGGCGGCCACGGTCAGTGCTCCCGGGTTACGCGTAGCAGTTCTTCGACGCTGGTGACGCCTTGCAGCACCTTGTCCCGGCCGTTGGCGAACAGGCTGTGGGCATGCTGGCGCGCGTACTGGGTCAAGGCGGCCTCGCCAGCCCCTTCGTGGATCAACTGGCGCAGCGGTTCGTCGAACAGCACCAGTTCGTAGATGCCCTGGCGGCCGCGATAGCCGCTGTGCTGGCAGGCCGGGCAGCCGACCGGGTGATAGAGCACCGGGGCCTGTTGCGGGTCGAGGTGCAACTGGTGGCAGGCCGCGGCGTCGGCCGGCGCGGCGCTCTTGCAATCGCCGCAGAGCACCCGCACCAGGCGCTGGGCGACCACGCCGAGCAGCGAGGTGCACAGCAGGAAGGGCTCGATGCCCATGTCCAGCAGGCGGGTGACGGCGCCGATGGCGCTGTTGGTGTGCAGGGTGGACAGCACCAGGTGGCCGGTGAGGGAGGCTTGCACGGCGATGTCGGCGGTTTCCCGGTCACGGATCTCGCCGACCATGACCACATCCGGGTCCTGGCGCAGGATGGCGCGCAGGCCACGGGCGAAGGTCATGTCGACCTTGGTGTTGACCTGGGTCTGGCCGATGCCGGCCAGGTGGTATTCCACCGGGTCTTCGATGGTCAGGATGTTGCGCGTCTGGTTGTTCAGGCTGCTGAGCCCGGCATACAGCGTGGTGGTCTTGCCGGAGCCGGTAGGGCCGGTGACCAGCAGGATGCCGTGTGGGCGCAGCAGGGCGTCTTCCAGCTTGTCGCGGATCGCCTCGGCCATGCCCAGCCGCCCCAGGTTCAGGCGCCCGGCCTGTTTGTCGAGCAGGCGCATGACCACCCGCTCGCCGTAGGCCGAAGGCAGGGTGGAGACCCGCACGTCCACTTCATGGCCGCCGATGCGCAGGGCGATGCGGCCGTCCTGGGGGATGCGCTTCTCGGCGATGTCGAGCTTGGACATGACCTTGATCCGCGACACCAGCAGGCCCGCCAGTTCCCGGCGCGGGCGCAGCACTTCGCGCAGCAGGCCGTCGACCCGCAGGCGCACGGACAGGTGCTGCTCGAAGGTTTCCAGGTGGATATCCGAAGCCTTGACCTTGACCGCCTCGCCGAGGATCGCGTTGATCAGGCGAATGATCGGTGCGTCGTCTTCCTGCTCCAACAGGTCGGTGATTTGCGGCAGTTGCTCGGCCAGGCTGGCCAGGTCGTCCTGGCCGGCGATCTGGTCGCCCAGGCCCTCGGCCATTTGCATGGCGTCGTCGCGGCCGTCGCGATACTGCTCGGCCAGCCGCTCGGCGAAAGCCTCGGTGTCGAGTATCCGGTGGCTCAGCAGCGGGCCGTGGCAGCGGCGGATCTCGGCAAGTATTTCCACCGGCGTGTCGGCCCGGCAATAAAGCCGCAGGCCGCTCTCCATGGGTTCCAGCAGGACCCCATGGCGCTTGGCGAAACCGAAGGGCAGGCGCGCGACCGGGTTCATCGGAGTGGTTCTCTGGCGCGCATGTCGATGGTCCCATCCTGCGGGGCAGCATCGAACAATTGGCGCGAGTCGGCCGGCAGGGCCAGGCCGCTGCGGCTGTCACCGTTGGCGCGCAGCTGGCGCAGGTCGTTGTATTTACGCTGGCTGATGTTGACTGCATCGGCGCTACCCCGCACCAGGGTCGGCCGCAGGAAGACCATCAGGTTGGTCTTTTCGGTGACGTCCTTGGTGCTGCTGAACAGCCAGCCGATCAGGGGAATGCTGCCCAGCACCGGCACCTTGCTGACCTGGGTCTTGACGTTGTCCTTGATCAGGCCGCCGAGCACGATGATCTGCCCATCGTCGGCAAGAATGGTGCTTTTCACCGAGCGCTTGTTGGTGATCACGTCGCTGGTGGTGATGCCGGGAGGGGCGCTGGCCAGTTCCGAGCTTTCCTGCTCGACCTTCAGGCGCAGGGTGTTGCCCTCGTTGATGTGCGGCGTCACCTTGAGGGTCACGCCGACGTCCTGGCGCTCCACGGTGGTGAAGGGGTTGCTGGCGCCGGCGGTGTCGGTGGTGTAGGAGCCGGTCTGGAAGGGCACGTTCTGGCCGACGAGGATTTGCGCCGCTTCGTTGTCCAGGGTCAGCAGGCTCGGGGTGGACAGCAGGTTGTTCTTGGAGTCGCTGGACAGGGCCGTGACCAGGGCGGCGAAGTTGCTGGTACCGATGCCGATGATGGCGCCGTCCGGCAGAGTGATGTTCTTATCGCTGTCCGAACCCTTGCTCAGCAACGTACCGATCGACAGGCCGGTGCCGCTGAAGTTGGTGCCGCCGCCGACGTTGCCGGCGCGCGCGGCCCATTGCACGCCGAGGGCTTCGTTGATGTCGCCGCTGACTTCGACGATGGCCGCTTCCACCAGCACCTGGGCCCGTGGCTGGTCCAGCTGGGTTATGACTTTGTTGAGCATGCTCAGTTGCGCCGGGTCGGCCATCAGCACCAGGGCGTTCTGGCTTTCGTCGGCGCTCACCAGTATCGAGCTGCCGCCCTTGCCTTCGCCGCCCCCGCGGTTGCTGTCTTCCAGGCGCTTGCCGATGCCGTTGAGCAGCTTCGCCAACTGCTTGGCATCGCTGTGGTGCAGGCGTACCACCCGCGCGCTGTCGTTGGCGTTGCTCGGCACGTCGATGGCCTTGACCAGGTCGGCCATGCGTTGCCGGGCCTGGGCGGAGCCCGCGAGAATCACCCGGTTGCTACGGGCGTCGCCCACGGCCTTGGCGTCGCTGGGGCCGTTGCCGGTCTGGCTGATGCTTTCGTTCAGGGTGCGGGCCACATCGTTGGCCCAGGCGTGCTTGAGGGCCACGGTGCTGAACGAGCGATTGCCGGCCTGGTCCAGTTCGCTGACCACCTGGCGGATGCGCTCGACGTTGCTGGCGCTGTCGGACACCACCAGCGCGTTGGAGCTGGCCGAAGGCGCGACATAGGCATCGTCGCTCACCAGCGGGCGGACCACCCCGGAGATTTCCGCGGCGTTGGCGTTACGCAGGTCCAGGACGCGGGTCACGAACTCATCGCCCGATTGTTCGCTGGATTTGGTCTTGGCTTCCACCGCCGGCACGATCAGCACCCGGTCGCCCTGGTCCAGGGCGACGAAACCCTGGCTGCGCAGCACGCTGAGGAACAGTGAGTAGATACCGTCCTTGTCCAGTGCCTTGGACGATTGCACGCTGACCTTGCCTTGCAGGCGGGCATCGACCACCAGGGTCTTGCCGGTGATTTCCCCGACTTCGCTGGCCAGGTCGCGCAGTTCGGCGTCCTGCATGTTCAGCGTCCATAGGCGCTGGGTGGTGAGGGCGGCGTTACCGGGCAGGGCGTTCAGCAGGAGGCCGAGGCTGAGCACGGCGCCGGCAATCTGGGACAGTTTCATAATGTGTTCTCTATCGCTTGCAGAAGGGCCGTGGCTTTTGGGTCGGCGACCTGCGCAGGAGTTGTCTGGGGGCTGAGCAGGCGCAGCTGGCGCCCGGGCAGCAGCAGGTGCTGTTCACGGCCATTGCGCAGCACCACCACCCGATCGGCGCTGACGCTTTTAAGCAGCGTGCCGTCGGGCAGGCGATCGCCCGGGGAGTAGACGGCGCGACTGTCGGCGTACTGGATCAGGGCCCTGGATTGCCCGGGCTGGCTGCCCAGCAGGCTGGCGACCAGGACCAGCGGCAGGCTGGCCTGCGCGCTGTCGAATTCGACCGGCACGGCGCCGAAGACCCGGGCGATGTTGCGATCGTCCAGGGGCGCGGGCAGCAGTTTTTCGGCGCTGATATTGGGGGCCGCAGTCGGCAACGGCTGGCCTGCGACCACTTGCCGGTAGGTCCAGCTGTCGAGGCCCAGCCAGGCCAGCCAGAGGCCCAGGGCGAACAGGCTGGCGGGAAGGCCGCGTTGCCCGAGCCCGCGCGGGCGCCATGAGGAGAGGCTCTTCATGAGCGTTTCGGCAACATGCGTCTGAGCACGCCATGCCCGCGCCATTGGTGGAGGAGCACCGCGGCGATATGGCCGGCCACCAGCAGGGCCAGGGCCAGGCAGCTGTAGTGGTGAAGCTCTTCGAAAACGCTGATGGCGGCCGGGTCCTGCAAGGGTTGCGGGAGCCGCAGGCCGAACAGGTCGATCGGGCGCGACATCATCAGCACGCCGCTGAACAGCACGGTACCCAGGGTGATCAGCAAGGCGGCGTGGCCGGCTTGCGCCAGCGTTCGCTCGAGCGCGCTCTGGTGGGCAGGCGCCGGCGGGGCGGGATGACGCACGAGGTAGAACAGCCGCACGACGAACAGCGGCACCAGCACGCTGGTCAGCGAGACATTGATAAAGGCGATGGCCTGCTGGACCGAAGGCGGTGGCTGCAACAGGGCGCTGGCATAGCCGCTGATCGTGGCCCACAGCACAACGGCGGCGAACAGCCAGTGCAGCAGCCTGCGCGGTCTTGAGTAATGAGGGTGATTCATGGCGATTCCCAAGGTCCGCAACGCGGTGCCAAGGCACCACGCCGCGGTTGGTCAGGTTATGGATTACTTGCGAATCCAGGCGTCCTTCCAGTTGCTGCCAACGCCTGGCTCGTACTGAGTGGCGCTGGTGTTCCACTGGATGCAGTAGCCGCTGTAGGGGAACGGCTTGCACTCATAGACGTTGCCGTCCTTGGCCAGTACCTTGGTGCCGGCCTTGTAGCCGGTCAGACCCTGGGGGAAGACGTAGTCGTAGTCACCGCCGCCCACGTCCTCGGCTTTCAGGGTGATGCGCTGGCTTTGTTGCAGCTGCTCGCCTTTTTCCGGCTTGGCCACGACCACCACGTCATAGTCGCCTTCGCTGACGTTGCGCAGCGGGATGGAGAAGTGCGGGGTGTTGTTGCCGGCTGCCGCCTGTTGGTGGGCGATGCTTTCGCCTTTGCCGTTGAACACGGTGGAGGCGATGGTGTACGTGCCGCCCTGGGCAATGGCGTTGAAGTGCAGGTCGGTGGCGTTGTCCTTCAGAGTGTACTCGGCCTTGAGGCCGGAAAGTTTCAGCTCGCCAGGAATGCTCGGCTGCTCTTTCTGGATTTCCACGCGCACCACGTCGCTGTTGTTCTTGGCGTACAGGGTGTTCTTGCCGTAGTTGGGCACGACTTCGTTGTTGGCGTTGAGCTCGCCCATCACGTAGCCGGCATTGGCCTTGTTGACCTTTTCCGCCAACAGGAACGGCCAGGTGTTGGCGTTGGCCTGCTCGGCGGTCTCGATGTTCAGGCGGGTCTGGCGGTTCGGCTGTTCGCCGGCATTGGTGAACACGCGGGTGCTGACCTTGTCGCCGACTTGCAGTTGTTCAGGCTGCACCGCGCCAAGGATCTTCCAGTCGGGAATCGGCGCGCCATCGTTGTCGATGTTGACGTCGATGGCCTGGTAGAAGGTGGCGGCGGTGTCGGCGATTTTCCAGGTCGCCAGGATCACGTGGTAACCGCTGCGGTCAGCAGGAATGTTGACCTTGTGCTTGGTCTTGCCACCGGCCGGCGGACGCGCGCCACCGGCGTTTTCATTGAGCAGCGGGGTCATCTCGAAGGCTTCGCGGGTCAGCGGCTGGTTCGGGTTCCAGTCTTTCTTGGTGATGTAGAACTGGTAGTAGGCGCTGGCGTGACCGGCGGAGTAGTGCCAGGTGAATTCATTCATGCCCGGCTTGATCGTGGTTTTCTGCCAGCGGGTTGCGGTCTGCTCGTTGAGCTGGGAGAAGCTGGTGATGCCGCCGGCCGGGATGGTGCCGTTCGCCGGACCGCATTGGGTGAAGTCGCCCGAGCAGTAATCCTTGGGGTAGTGATGCTGGACCGATGGCGAGTACTCGACACTTTGCGGTTCGTAAGTGACGGGGCCGCAATCGCGGTTGAGGTTGCCGCCGTTCGCGGAGCACATGAAGGCACGGGACTTCGGACTTTCGACATAACCGTGGGCGAAGGCTTGCTGGCTGGCCAGCGAAGCCAGGCCGAGGGTGATGGCCAACGGAAGCTTGCGCATGACGCTGGCGCGGGTGTTATGAGGCATCGAATCACCTTGAATTAGGGATATGAAAGAGTCTTTTTTTGAGTTCTTCGATGCCGGCCGCCCAATGAGTCGACCTGGAATGTTCCTGGACCGTGGCGCCCCGTTTCGAAGGGGACCTAGGATGCCGAGCGGGGCTTTTGCCTTGTATGAGACGAGTACGAAACGGCGAGCCAGGGAATGGAACAAAATGTTTCAGGAGGGCGGCCTGGGGCTGCCCGGGACCGGGATTGTTGCTCAGGGCTGCCCGGGACGGGTCAGCCGTGGCGTTCGATATCGCGCAGCATGCGTTCGATGACCGACAGCACCGCGTGGCGTTGCGCCTCCAGGTCCTGCTCGCCTTCACGAGTCGCGAGTTGCAGGTCGAGGCAGGCCCGCATCAACGCCGGCGAGTCGACCGTGCAGGCCAGGCCGCTGACCCGGTGGACCCATTGTTCGAGGAACTCCGGTGTGTCGGGCAGCGGGGTGCTCAACAGTTCGCGCTCCTGTTCCAGGTTCCGGCGCAGCTCCTGGAGCAAGCGCTCCTTGAGCTGCGGATCGTTCTGGAAACCCTCCAGGTAGGTCAGGTCGAACGTCGCGGCAGCCTGCTCGTCAGGCGCTGGGACGAGGGGCGGCGTGAGGGGGGCGTTGAGGGATGAACTCGATAGCCCGAGCGCTTTCAGCTTGCCGAGTAGTTCCCGCAGACGCTCGAGAGCGATGGGCTTGATCATCAGGTCGTCCATGCCGGCTGCCTGGCAACGCTGCCTTTCATCGGCCAGGGCGCGGGCGGTGTAGCCGATGATCGGGATCCTGGGCAACCCGCGCGCCTGCTCTGCGGCACGGACACTGCGGGCCAGGGCGTAGCCGTCCATGTGCGGCATGTTGCAATCGGTGACCAGCACATCGAAGTGGCCATGTTCCCAGGCTTGCAAGGCCGCCTTGCCATTGCTGACGTAGGTCCCGCGATGGCCGAGCCTGAGCAGTTGCTGTTCGAGCACCAGGCCGTTGGTGGAGACGTCGTCGACGATCAGTACATTCAACTCGGCCACCGCCGTAGCGCCTTGAAGGACATGCTGCGGCTCGTCCTCGTCCGGTTGCCAGGGCAGGGTCAGTTCGAAGCTGACCCGGCAACCCTGGCCCGGGGCACTGGCGAGGCGGATGCTGCCGCCCATGAGCTCGACCAGCTGTTTGCAGATGTTCAGGCCCAGGCCGGAACCGCCGTGCAGGTGGGCGATCTCGGCGTGGGCTTGCTGGTAAGGCGCGAAAATCTGCGGCTGCTGATCCTCGGCGATGCCGATGCCGGTGTCGCTGACCTGGAACATCAGGCGGCTTTGCCGAGGCCCCGAGTCCAGCTCCTGGACCGACAGTTCGACCCAGCCCCGGTTCGTGAACTTCAAGGCGTTGGACAACAGGTTGTGAAGGATCTGCGTCAGGCGCAGGGCGTCGACCTGGTAGCGCCGCTCGGGGGGCAGGCGGTGTCGCAGCTTCAGCTTCAGGTGTTTTTCCCGGGCCTGCGCGACGAACAGCTCGAGGCAGTTGGCCAATAGTTGATCGAGGTCGGTGGGGCTGGGCACCAGTTCCATCTGGCCGGTCTCGATCTTGTCCAGATCGAGAATGTTGCCGATCAGGTCGATCATCGATTGCGCCGACTGCTGGGCGATGCTGAGGTTTTGCGAAGGGGGGGGCGCGCCGCTGGTTTCCAGCTCCAGCAGGCCGACCATGGCGTTCAGCGGGGTGCGCAGCTCATGACTCATGGTCGCGAGGAACTGGCTTTTCGCGGCGCTGGCGTCGACTGCCTGCTGCTGGGCCTCGAGCAGCTTGTGTTCCAGGTGCTTGCGCACGCTGATGTCGATCCAGCCGCCCAGCAGGCCCTGCTGTTTGCCGAGTGCGGTGTAGAAGGGCACCAGCCATTGGTAGATATGATGGTCCTGGCCATCGACCTCGATCACGCTGTCGAGGAATTGCGACTGGCGGTTATTCAGCAGCCGTTGGTGCTGCTCCTCCAGATCCAGGGCCAGGGCGCGTGGGGCGATGCCTTGCTCTTGCGGCGTGGTGCCGCGCTTCTCGTCCAGGGACCGGCCGAAGAACTGCTCATAAGCGTGATTGCAGGTGCTCAGGCGCCCTTGCAAGTCACGCACGTAAAGCGGGATGGGCAAGCCGTTGAGCAAGGCGAACTGGAAGGCCAGTTGGTCCTTGAGCTGATTCTGCGCGACGCGCCGCTGGCGGATCTGAATCCGCAGGCGCCAGTTCCAGTAAAACGACAGCAGCACCAGCACCAGGACCAGCGCGGCACTTTGCCAGACCCAGCTCGGCAGGTAGACCCAGAGCGAACCCTTGGTGGCGGGCCGCGCCAGGATGCTGATGCGGTGCTGATTGCCGTCCGAAGTTTTCAACGAATACAGGAGCTTGTTGAGAATACTCAGGAGTTCGGGGGGCTTGGCCGATACGGCGAACACCAGGGGCTCGGCCTGGGCCTGGAACTGCTTGCCGGCCCGGAGCCGGGGATTGTCCAGCCGTTGGGCATCGGCGGCGCTGTTCAGCGTGGCGTCGACCATGCCCTGTTCGACCAGATGCACGGCCTGGGAGTAATGGTCGGTGAGTACCAGTTCGATGTTCGGGTAGCGGCTCTGGAGCAGAGGCTGCAGGGGATGTCCGGCGACGACCGCCAGGCGCCTGCCCCCCAGGGCCGCCAGCGAGCTGGGGGAACTGGCGCCCTCGCGGGTAATGAAGGCCCAGTACTCGGTGCCGAAGCCATCGCTGAATAACAGGCTCTTTTGCTGGACCGGAGTCGGTGCCAGCGACAGGGCGATCTGTGCCTCACCGCGCTCCAGGCGCTGGCGGTCGATGTCCGGGGACTGGCTGTCGATGATGTTCAGTTGCAGTTGATAGTCGTCGGCCAGGCTGCGCAGCACATTGAACGCCAGCCCGGCCCATTGGCCGTCGGCCTTGCGGTACAGGTAGTTGGGGATCTTGTGGGCGATCAGGTTCAGCGAAGGAAGACGCTTGAGCCAGCTGTCTTCCGCGCTGTTGAGGGCGAAGGAGTCGGTCGGCGCGAACAGCCAGGGCGAGCGTTCCCAGTGCTGCAATATCTCTTGCTTGTGCTCCCGGGAAACCGTCTTCAGCGCGGCGTTGATCAGGGTCACCAGATTGTCCTCATGCCCGCGGGCGGCGAAGCTGAAACCCATGGCCGGCAGATTGGCGATGTACTTGTTCTGCAACTTGAGGTTGGCCAGGCTGCGCATGTAGAAATTGGTGCGCAGCTGATCGCCGATCAGGGCGTCGGCTTCGCCGTCGGACAGGCGTTGCAGGCCTTCGACAATGCTGTTGATCACGATCAGTTCAGCCTTGGGGTAGGCCTTGCCGACTGTTTCAGCCTGCACATAATAGGCCGGAACCAGCACGCGTTTACCCGCCAGGTCAGGGGACAGGTCCTTGTCGGCGATGCGCCCGACGATGATCGGCTCGTTGTCCAGGTAGGGCTTGCTGTAGACGAACCCTGGCTGTTTTCTTTCGTACTCGGTGGCGCGGGGCATCAGGTCGATGTCCCCGTTTGTCAGGGCAGCAATGGCCATGTCCACCGAAGGGTAGGGCACCCGTTGAATCGGCAGTTCGAGAAACTGGCTGATGTGTTCCAGGTAGTCGTTGGTGATCTGGTTGAGCACATCGTTGCCACGAGGCTCGGGTTGCTCGTTGGAGGCACTCACTTCGGCGACCCGGAGCGGGCGAGGGGGCAAAGTCTGACGCATGGCCATCAGCGTGGCCAGGGACAGCGGAGCAGGCTCAGGCTCGGCGGCGGCCAGGGACGCGACACTGGTCAGCAAGAGCGTGATCCAGAGAATCAGGCGCGGCAGGCCGGCTGGAGGGTTAGGCATAGTCTCAGGCCAGCCCGACTTCCTGGATGTACAGGTAGAGGCTGGCGTTGCTGTCCAGGCCCAGCTTGCGCATGGCGCTGCTCTTCTGGCTGCTGATGGTCTGCTTGGAACGATTGAGGTGCAGGGCTATTTCATTGACCGACAGCCCGGCGCCGTAGAGGCGTAGCACCTCGACTTCGCGAGGGGACAGTTGTTCGACCTCGGCCATAGGCTCCATGGGGTCGAACAGATGCCGGATGGACGGGGAGACGAAGGGTTTGGTCTGGCTGGCGCGAATGGCCTTTTGCAGGTCGCCTAGTACCCCGCGCTTGCTGATCAACCCCTGGACTCCCAGCTTGAGGATCGAGGCCAGCAGCGCCGGGTTGTTGAGCATGGTCACCACGATGACTGCGATCTCGGGGTAACGGCGGCGCAACTGTTCGATCAGACGGATGCCGTCGGCCTGTTCGCTGTGGGGCATCATCAGATCGGTGACGACCAGATCGCAGGGCTGTTCGGCCAACAGCTGGAACAGCCCTTCGACATTCTGGGCCTCGCCCACGATCTGCAACGTGCAATCGCCGCTGAGCGAGGCGCGGATGCCGATAAGTGTCAGCAGATGATCATCGACGAGTATTACTTTCCTTTGCATCGGTGGCGGGTTCCTGTCCGTGCGTAGCGTGAGCGAGAGCATAGAGTTAAGCAGAACGCATGCAAGTATCTGACAGTGTCAGTGGTGCGCAGGGTACTCCTGTCGCGTGGCGCGATGAAGTGTCCGTGACTTTCATACTTGGAGTTACCCAAGCCTCCGGTTTTGTATCGAGAAGAGGATGGGGCTGGCTGGCGATTTGATACTCGGGGGAATAGAGGGATCCGGAGTTGCCGTTGTGTGAATGACGGCAGCCAACCCCTATCCACATAGAGAGTCCTCGGCCGCATGAAGTCACTTTAGGAATTTTCCTTTCTGAAAGTAGGAATATAAGAATTGCCTCATTGAGAAGGTCGCATTTTCTTATGGAAAATAGCGACCGCATTGTGCCTGCCTTCGGACAGCACGAAGCCTCTCTGAGGAAGAAGTTCGGCTGCAGGGGTTGTTGCCCTAGCGACTGGTGCAAACTCCCTCTTGACGGTACGGATGATTTTCATATGAAACGCGGCATTTTTATTTCGGTGTTTATTCTATTTTTTATCTTCTCTGCATTACTGCCGAGTCATGTGTTTGCCGCTGGATGGTTCACTCCACGAACATCCAGTATTTCACTGCCTGCAAACATTGTTGTTCCAGGAAACGCCGACGTCGGGGCGGTGCTGTGGACCTCTACTCGAGAAGAGTCAAAACTGCTGGACGGGACGTTCGCCGCAGACTCCACCATTTGGGGCTCAGTGAGTAATGGAACACTGGCGCCAGGATTTACCGATGTCTACGAGACCAATATTCCTGGCTTGGGCGTCAGGTGGTGGGCTATATGGCGGGCCCGAAACTTTCCCAGTGGGGTCACCATCCCGATCACCGGTCCAGGCACTCACAACGCCGGTGCAACCGGCTGGCAGCTCAATGATTCTCATATGCAAACCATCTGGATAGAGCTGATAAAGACAGGCCCGGTTCAGAGTGGGAAGTTATCGGTTGGAACCCGGGTGACAAGCAAATTCAACTGTGCGGAGGGCGGCTGCAGGGACTGGCAGGTTACGGTGGCGGGTCAAAGCAGTATCTCGTCCGGACCCACTTGTACCGTTTCCACACCGGCCATTCCGGTAACGATGAGCAACATCGCGACCACGACTTTTACCGGCATGGGCGCTACATCTCCTCCTCGCCCTTTTACCATTACCCTGGCTTGTTCTGGGGGAGAGGTGGGTACTGTGATCAGTTCCTATGTCACGCTGACGGACGTGTCCCGCCCAGACAATACCTCCACCACGTTGTCGCTCACTTCTGCATCGACCGCATCCGGGTTGGGTATTCATATCCTCAAAGAGGATGTCGTGCTCGGTTATGGGCCTGACTCCAGTTCTGCTGGGAATACTAATCAATGGAAGGCGGGCACAATCGCGCAGGGCGTGTCGGTATTTCAGATTCCACTCAGTGCGCGTTATGTGCAGATTGCGCCAAATGTATCGCCTGGTAGTGCAAACGGATTGGCGATTTTCACGATGAGTTATCAGTGAGCTAAAGGCGTGTAGATAATTTCCAGAAGACTGAGCCAGAAGGAACATAATCACATCTGCAAGAGCTTGGAAGGGGGATCGGTGATGAGACCTGACTTGATCTTGAACTCGGATCCCCCAGTTTTTTGTGGCTGAAAACAATAGGGCCCCCTATGGGGCCCTATTGTTTATTTAAAGAGATCTATTGTCAGTGGCGTTCTAATGAGCGCCACTGAACTCCGGCAAAAACGCGTCAGACGTTGAAGCGGAAGTGCATCACGTCGCCGTCCTTGACGATGTAGTCCTTGCCTTCCAGGCGCCATTTACCGGCTTCCTTGGCCCCGGCTTCACCCTTGAACTGGATGAAGTCGTCGTAGGCGATCACTTCGGCGCGGATGAAGCCTTTTTCGAAGTCGGTGTGGATCACGGCGGCGGCCTGCGGGGCGGTGGCGCCGACGCGAACGGTCCAGGCGCGTACTTCCTTTACACCCGCGGTGAAGTAGGTCTGCAGGTTGAGCATTTCGTAACCGGCGCGGATCACGCGGTTCAAGCCCGGCTCTTCCAGGCCCAGGGCCTCGAGGAACATGTCTTTCTCTTCACCGTCGTCCAGCTCGGCGATTTCCGCTTCGATCTTGTTGCAGACCGGAACCACCATGGCGCCTTCTTCTTCGGCGATGGCCTTGACCACGTCCAGCAGCGGGTTGTTCTCGAAACCGTCTTCGGCGACGTTGGCGATGTACATCACCGGCTTGGTGGTCAGCAGGTGGAAGCCGCGGATCACCAGCTTCTCCTCGGCGCTCATGTTTTTCATCAGGCTGCGCGCTGGCTTGCCTTCGGTGAAGTGCGCGATCAATTGCTCGAGCAGGGCTTTCTGCGCCACGGCGTCCTTGTCACCGCCCTTGGCGTTGCGCGCGACTTTCTGCAGTTGCTTTTCGCAGCTGTCGAGGTCGGCGAAGATCAGTTCCAGGTCGATGATCTCGATGTCGCGTTTCGGGTCGACGCTGTTGGACACGTGGATCACGTTGTCGTCTTCGAAGCAGCGGACCACGTGGGCGATGGCATCGGTTTCGCGGATGTTGGCCAGGAACTTGTTACCCAGGCCTTCACCTTTCGAGGCACCCGCCACCAGGCCGGCGATGTCGACGAACTCCATGGTGGTCGGCAGCACGCGCTCGGGCACTACGATGGCGGCCAGGGCGTCCAGACGCGGATCCGGCATCGGCACGATGCCGCTGTTCGGCTCGATGGTGCAGAAGGGGAAGTTCTCGGCCGCAATACCGGATTTGGTCAGGGCGTTGAACAGGGTGGACTTGCCGACGTTAGGCAGGCCGACGATGCCGCAGTTGAATCCCATGGTGTTTCCCCTCGGGTAAGAGTCAGGCCTTCTGGCTGTGCAGGTTTTTCATCGCACGGTTCCATTCACCGGCGAAGATATCCGGCAGCACGCCGAGGGCAAAATCGATGCTGGCATCGAGCTTTTCCTGTTCGGCGCGCGGCGCACGACCCAGGACAAAGTTCGAGACCATGCTGGCGACGCCTGGGTGGCCGATGCCAAGCCGCAAGCGGTGAAAGGTATTCTGGTTGCCCAGTTGCGCGATGATGTCGCGCAACCCGTTGTGCCCGCCATGCCCGCCGCCCTGTTTGAGCTTGGCGACGCCGGGTGGCAGGTCGAGTTCGTCATGCGCCACCAGGATTTCTTCGGGCTTGATGCGGAAGAAACCGGCCAATGCCGCCACGGCCTGGCCGCTGCGGTTCATGTAGGTGGTGGGTATCAGCAGACGAATGTCCTGACCCTGGTGCGAAAAGCGCCCGGTCAGGCCGAAATATTTGCGATCGGCCACAAGGCTGACGCCTTGTTTCTCGGCGATGCGCTCAACAAAAAGGGCCCCTGCGTTATGCCGGGTCTGTTCGTATTCGGCGCCTGGATTACCCAGGCCAACGATCAGTTTGATGGCAGTCACGATAGGGGCCCTTCCTTGGAGTTGTGGATAACATCGCCGCGACTGGAACGTGCGGCGAAAGTGGACGACAAGTGCTCATTTACCATTATGTAAACTCCGCGTTCCCGCCCGCTTTCTCGCTACGTTCCAGTCCGCGATGTTTCCGGTAACTCCGGCAAGCAGAGTGAATTACTCTGCAGCGCCTTCTGCAGCTTCTGGAGCAACACGTGGAGCGTGAACGTTGGCAACAGCCAGGTCGTTACCGTGAACCAGAGCAACGAACTCAACGCCTTTAGGGGCCTTGATGTTCGACAGGTGAACGATGGTGCCGATTTCAGCGTCGCCCAGGTCGACTTCGATGAACTCAGGCAGGTCTTTCGGCAGGCAGGACACTTCGATTTCAGCGATAACGTGCGAAATCTCGCCGCCTTTCTTGACCGGAGCAGCTTCGTTGATGAAGTGCACTGGAACGATAGCGGTCAGTTTCTGACCAGCAACAACGCGTACGAAGTCAGCGTGCATAACGTGGCCTTTGGCCGGGTGACGTTGCAGCGCCTTGATCACGACGTTTTGCTTGGTGCCGCCAACGTTCAGTTCGATAACGTGGCTGAAAGCCGCTTCGTTTTCGAGCAGTTTGGCAACTTCTTTGGCCAGCATGCTGATGGATTCAGGGGCTTTGTCGCCACCGTAAACTACAGCTGGAACCAGGCTTGCGAGACGACGCAGGCGGCGGCTCGCACCTTTCCCCAGGTCGGAACGCAGTTCAGCATTCAGAGTAAAATCGTTCATGTTGTATCTCCAAAATAACCACACTCGCCCCAGCGTTTGCGACCAGCGCTAAAGGCGATATGGGCAAAAAAGCCCCGCCCCAACAGGAATGCTGGGGCGGGGCGCTTTTCGTCATCGAGATGTAAGGCTAGGGCAGGGCCTTAGCGGAACATCGCGCTGATCGATTCTTCGTTGCTGATACGGCGAACCGCTTCGGCAACAACCGGTGCGATATCCAGTTGACGGATACGCGCACAGGCTTGTGCTGCAGCGGACAGCGGGATGGTGTTGGTCACCACCAGCTCGTCCAGCACGGAATTTTCAATGTTCTCGATTGCTCGACCCGAAAGCACAGGGTGTGTGCAGTAGGCAAAGACCTTGGCAGCGCCATGCTCTTTCAGGGCCTTGGCCGCGTGGCACAGGGTGCCGGCGGTATCGACCATGTCGTCAACCAGGATGCAAGTACGGCCTTCAACGTCACCGATGATATGCATCACTTCAGAGTGATTGGCTTTCTCGCGGCGCTTGTCGATGATCCCGAGATCCACGCCCAGGGATTTGGCCACGGCACGTGCACGCACGACGCCGCCAATGTCCGGGGAGACGATCATCAGGTTTTCGAAACGTTGGTCTTCGATGTCATCCACCAGAACCGGGGAGCCGTAGATGTTATCTACCGGAATATCGAAGAAGCCCTGAATCTGGTCAGCATGCAGATCAACCGTGAGAACACGGTCGATGCCGACTACGGTAAGCATGTCAGCCACGACTTTCGCGCTGATAGCCACACGTGCGGAACGCGGACGGCGATCCTGACGGGCATAACCAAAGTAAGGAATTACAGCAGTGATTCGAGTCGCTGAGGAGCGGCGGAAGGCATCAGCCATCACGACGAGTTCCATCAGGTTATCGTTGGTCGGAGCGCAAGTCGGCTGAATAATGAAGACGTCTTTACCGCGGACATTTTCATTGATCTCAGCGGTAATTTCGCCGTCGGAAAATTTACCGACAGAGATGTCACCGAGAGGGATATGCAGCTGACGTACGACACGCCGAGCCAGATCGGGGTTAGCGTTCCCCGTAAAGACCATCATCTTGGACACGCGCAGTACCTGAAGGCTGAGGGTATACCTGGATGAGTATAAGGAAAATGGCAGGGGCGGCTGGATTCGAACCAACGCATGGCAGGATCAAAACCTGCTGCCTTACCGCTTGGCGACGCCCCTGTATCTGTTGCATCAAGTGCCTGGCACTTGGTTCCTTTTAGAGCAGACTTCGCAGCTTGCGATGCAACATCGAAACGTTGCTTCCTTTTGCTACAAACCCTGTAAGGGTCTCTGTAAGAAGGGCCGAGACTTTATCAGCTTCAGCTTTGCTTGGGAAGCCCCCAAACACACAACTTCCAGTTCCGGTCAGTTTTGCTTCGGTAAATTTACCTAGCAAATTCAATGCGTTACGTACATCTGGATAACGCCTTGCAACCACCGGCAAACAGTCATTTCTGCCGTTTCCCTTGGGAACGGGGCGCACTTTAATGGGCGGAGTGTCACGTGTCAACAGCGGATCTGAAAAAATTTCTGCTGTACTTACAGAGACTTGCGGCACCAGCACGAGATACCAAGGTTCCTCGGGGTCCACCGGGGTGAGTTTTTCTCCCACGCCCTCGGCGAAAGCCGCATGCCCACGCACGAAAACCGGCACGTCGGCGCCCAGGGAAAGGCCCAGCGCGGCCAGGCGATCTTCGTTCCAGCCCAGTTGCCAGAGGTGATTCAGGCCCAGCAGAGTGGTCGCTGCATTGGAACTGCCGCCACCTATGCCGCCGCCCATGGGCAGGACTTTCTCGATCCAGATATCAATGCCCAACGGGCATGCGGACTGTTCCTGAAGCTGTTTGGCCGCGCGCACGATCAGGTTGCTGTCGTGGGGGACGCCGGCGAACTCCGTATGCAGGCGAATGACGCCGTCATCGCGCACGGCAAAGGTGATTTCATCGCCGTAATCGAGAAACTGAAAAATCGTCTGCAGTTCGTGATAGCCGTCTTCACGGCGGCCGAGGATGTGCAGCATCAGATTGAGTTTTGCCGGGGAGGGCAGGGTCAGCCGTGGCGCGCTCATGCTTACTGCCCCAGCTTGCGTGGTTGCCATTCCTTGATCACCAGCGTGACGTCAAGGTCGCGGCCATGCAGCTTGATCCGCTCGGGCAGCCAGTAACCGCTCTGTTGTGCATAACTCAGGTATTCGACCTGCCAGTTGTCCTGTTCGAGATTGGACAGGCGGCTGTCGCCGTCCAGGGTCAGGCGACTCTTGCTGTCGGGGGCGGGCAGCCCACGAACCCACCAGGCCAGATGCGAGACCGGAAGGTTCCAGCCCAGCTGTTCCTCGAGCAGGGCTTCCGGGGTCGGAGCTTCGTAACGTCCCTGGTTGGCGACTTCCAGCGCGACCTTGCCGGGGCGTCCGGTCAGGCGGGCGGCGCCGCGACCCAGCGGGCCGGACAGGCGGATATCGTAGTAATCCTGGCGCTGCAGCCAGAACAGCGTGCCGCTGCCCGAATCCTTGGGGGCGCGAATGCCGATCTTGCCGTTGATCTGCCAGCCGTCGAGGCCGCTCAGTTGCTGTTTGTGCTCGCGCCATAGCGCGGGGCTGCCGTGACCCTCGACGGATTCGCGGGTGCCGAAACCCGAGCAGCCGGCGAGCAGGGCGATAAAGCTGAAAACGATAAGGTGGCGCAAAAACATAGTCTTAAAGGGTCTCTGATCCGGTCAGGCGCTTGATGGTGCTGCGCAGGATAGGGCTGTCGGGCTGGTCCTTGAGGAACTTGCTCCAGATCTGCTTGGCTTCGCGTTGCTTGCCATTGGCCCAGAGCACTTCGCCCAGGTGCGCGGCGACTTCCTGGTCGGGAAAGCGTTCCAGCGCCTGGCGCAGCAGGCGTTCGGCTTCCGCGAGGTTGCCCAGGCGATAGTTCACCCAGCCCAGACTGTCGAGTACCGCCGGATCGTCCGGGGTCAGCTGGTGGGCCTGTTCGATCAGGGCCTTGGCTTCGGCGTAACGGGTCGTGCGATCCGACAGGGTGTAGCCGAGGGCGTTCAATGCCATGGCGTTGTCCGGCTCGCGCTTGATGATCAGGCGCAGGTCCTTTTCCATCTGGGCCAGGTCGTTGCGCTTCTCGGCCTGCATCGCACGGGTGTAGAGCAGGTTCACATCGTCCGGGTATTGCTGCAGGGCTTGCTGGAGAATCTTCCAGGCCTTGTCGCCCTGTTTGTTGGCGGACAGGGTTTCGGCTTCGATCAGGTACAGCTGGATGGCGTAGTCCGGCTGGGTGTCGCGGGCGGCGGCCAGGCGTTTTTCGGCTTCGGCGGTACGGCCGTTGTTCATCAGGATGTCGGCCTGGCGCAATTGTGCCGGCAGGTAGTCGGTACCTGGGCCGACCTGGCCGTATTCCGCCAGCGCGCCTTGCGGGTCGTTGAGTTCTTCGGCGATGCGGCCCAGGTTCAGGTGCGCCGAATCGACGTGGCTTTCCCGGGCGATCAGGTCTTCCAGGTAACCCTTGGCCTCTTCCCAGTCCTTGGCTTCCAGGCAGACCAGCGCCAGGGAGTAGCGCAGCTCGTCGTCTTCCGGATACTGCTGGACCAGGCTGGAGAACTGGGCCTTGGCGTCGTCCATGCGATCCTGCTCGACCAGCATGCGCGCGTAAGTCAGGCGCAGGCGCTTGTCGTCCGGGTACTTGCGAATGCTTTTTTCCAGCAGCGGCAGGGCTTCGTCGGCGCGGCTGAGGCTTTGCAGCAGGCGGGCGCGCAGGAGGATCGGCGCGATCTCGCCTTCTTCCGGCGGGTTCTGCTCCAGCAGCTTCAGGGCTTCGCGGGTATCGCCGTCCTGTTGCAGCAGCAGCGCCTTGCCGAACACCAGTTGGCCGTTGTTCGGGTGTTTTTGCAGCAAGCGGTCGAAACTCTTCATCAGACCGTTGCGGGTATCCTGGTCGGTGTCGGCGGCCGACAGCGCGAGGAAATCGAAATGGGTATCGCCCTTGCCCTGCAGGACTTTCTCCATATAGACCATGGATTCGTCGTAACGCCCGGTGCGGGCCAGCTGGATGGCGGCGGCACGCTGGGCTTCCAGGTCGTCCGGGGCGTTTTTCGCCCAGATCAGCGCAGTGTCCAGCGCGGCCTGGTCGGCGCCCAGGTATTCGGCGATGCGAAACGCCCGCTCGGAGATGCCCGGGTCCTGGGTATTGATGGCCTGGGTGACATAGTTGTCCAGGGCAATGTCGAAACGATTGCGTTGGCCAGCCAGTTCCGCGCTCAGCAGGCTGAAGACCGTGTCTTCGCTGAACGAGGAGTAAACCTTGGGCTTTTCAGGAGCCGGGGTACTGTCTTCGACCGGCGGCGTACCGTCCGGTGAAACGGGTGCCAAGGCCTGGCAGCCGCTGAGGAAGACAAAAGCGAGGAGCAACGCGGAAGATCTATTCATATAGGAAGAGGACGACTAACCTGCGGTCGGATCATCATGACACAAGCCTTCGGCCAAACATAACCGAGACTCAGCGGATACCTTACAGAGGCAGTCTATTGGGACAATAGTCGGCAGTGGTTGTTCTGAATCTTTCGAAGTAGGACAATTGTCGGCTTCTCGACATCATCAGCGACCTTGAATGGCCTTCCTCGCACTCGGTATTAACCACAAGACTGCTTCAGTAGACGTCCGCGAGCGCGTGGCCTTTACCCCTGAGCAGTTGGTTGAGGCCTTGCAGCAGCTCTGCCGCCTCACCGACAGCCGCGAAGCTGCGATCCTCTCCACCTGCAATCGCAGTGAACTCTATATAGAACAGGATCACCTTTCGGCGGATGTCGTGCTGCGCTGGCTGGCCGAGTATCACCATCTGAGCCTCGAAGACCTGCGCGCCAGTGCCTATGTGCACGAAGACGATGCGGCCGTTCGTCACATGATGCGTGTCGCCTCGGGGTTGGACTCGTTGGTGCTGGGCGAACCGCAGATCCTCGGGCAAATGAAATCCGCCTATGCCGTGGCACGTGAGGCCGGAACCATAGGCCCGCTGCTGGGGCGGCTGTTCCAGGCCACCTTCAGTGCCGCCAAGCAGGTACGCACCGACACCGCCATCGGCGAAAACCCGGTTTCCGTGGCCTTTGCCGCGGTGAGCCTGGCGAAACAGATTTTCAGCGATCTGCAGCGCAGCCAGGCGCTGCTGATCGGCGCCGGCGAGACCATTACCCTGGTCGCCCGCCACCTGCATGACCTGGGGGTCAAGCGCATCGTGGTCGCCAACCGCACGCTGGAGCGCGCCAGCACCCTGGCCGAACAGTTTGGAGCCCATGCCGTGCTGCTGTCGGATATTCCTCAGGAGCTGGTGCACAGCGATATCGTCATCAGTTCCACCGCCAGCCAGTTGCCGATCCTTGGCAAGGGCGCGGTGGAAAGCGCGCTGAAGCTGCGCAAGCACAAGCCGATCTTCATGGTGGATATTGCCGTTCCGCGGGATATCGAACCGGAAGTCGGCGAGTTGGACGACGTTTACCTCTATACCGTCGACGATCTCCACGAAGTGGTCGCCGAAAACCTCAAGAGCCGCCAAGGCGCGGCGCAGGCGGCGGAAGAGCTGGTGAACATCGGCGCCGAGGACTTCATGGTGCGCCTGCGCGAGCTGGCTGCGGTGGATGTGCTCAAGGCGTATCGTCAGCAGAGCGAGCGCCTGCGCGATGAAGAACTGCAAAAGGCCCAGCGCATGCTGGCCAACGGCAGCAGCGCCGAAGACGTCCTGATGCAACTGGCTCGCGGCCTGACCAACAAACTGCTGCATGCGCCCAGCGTCCAGTTGAAAAAACTGACCGCTGAAGGCCGCCTGGATGCGCTGGCCATGGCCCAGGAACTCTTTGCCCTCGGTGAGGGCGCTTCGGACTCTTCGGATAAAAAACCGCAATGAAAGCGTCACTGCTCAATAAGCTGGATGTCCTCCAGGACCGTTTCGAAGAACTGACCGCGTTGCTTGGCGACGGCGAAGTCATTTCCGATCAGGCCAAGTTCCGCGCCTATTCCAAGGAGTACGCCGAAGTCGAGCCGATCGTCGAGACCTATAAACAGGTGCTCAAGGTCCAGGCCGACCTCGAGGGCGCCCAGGCGCTGCTCAAGGACAGCGATCCGGACATGCGGGAAATGGCGGTGGAAGAAGTCCGCGAGGCCAAGGAGCAACTGGTCGAGCTGGAAAGCACCCTGCAACGCATGCTGCTGCCCAAGGACCCGAACGACGGGCGCAACGTGTTCCTGGAAATCCGCGCCGGCACCGGCGGCGACGAGGCGGCGATCTTCTCCGGCGACCTGTTCCGCATGTATTCGCGTTATGCCGAGCGGCGTGGCTGGCGGCTGGAGATCCTCTCGGAAAACGAGGGCGAGCACGGCGGCTATAAAGAAGTCATCGCCCGGGTCGAAGGCGAGAACGTCTACGGCAAGCTGAAATTCGAATCCGGCGCCCACCGCGTGCAGCGGGTGCCGGCCACCGAGTCCCAGGGCCGCATCCATACCTCGGCCTGCACCGTGGCGGTATTGCCCGAGCCGGACGAACAGGAAGCCATCGAGATCAACCCCGCGGACCTGCGGATCGATACCTACCGCTCCTCCGGCGCCGGTGGCCAGCACGTTAACAAGACCGACTCGGCGATCCGCATCACCCACATCCCGTCGGGAATCGTGGTCGAGTGCCAGGAAGAACGTTCCCAGCACAAGAACCGGGCGCGGGCCATGTCCTGGCTATCGGCCAAGCTCAACGACCAGCAGACCAGCGCCGCGGCCAACGCGATTGCCAGCGAACGCAAGCTGCTGGTGGGTTCGGGCGACCGCTCCGAGCGCATTCGCACCTACAACTTTCCCCAGGGCCGGGTGACCGATCACCGCGTCAACCTGACCCTCTATTCCCTCGATGAAATCCTCGCCGGTGGCGTCGAGGCCGTGATCGAACCGCTTCTGGCCGAATACCAGGCCGATCAACTTGCGGCACTGGGCGAGTAAACATAAATGACCATCATCGCCAGCCTGTTGCGCGCCGCCCAATTGCCCGATTCGCCCACGGCCCGCCTGGATGCCGAGTTGCTGCTGGCCGCTGCCCTGGGCAAGCCGCGCAGCTTCCTGCACACCTGGCCCGAGCGGATCGTGCCCAGCGAAGCGGCGCTGACCTTCTCCAGTTACCTGCAGCGGCGCCGTTCCGGCGAACCGGTGGCTTATATCCTTGGCCAGCAGGGCTTCTGGAAGCTCGACCTGGAAGTGGCGCCACACACCCTGATTCCGCGTCCCGACACCGAATTGCTGGTGGAGGCGGCGCTGGAACTGCTGCCCGCCACCCCGGCCAGAGTGCTCGACCTGGGCACCGGCAGCGGCGCCATCGCCCTGGCCCTGGCCAGCGAGCGCCCGGCGTGGCGGGTCACCGCGGTCGACCGGGTGCTGGAAGCCGTGGCCCTGGCCGAACGCAACCGCCAGCGCCTGCAACTGGACAATGTCACGGTACTGAGCAGCCATTGGTTCAGCGCCCTGCAAGGCGAGCGTTATCAACTGATCATCAGCAACCCGCCCTATATCGCCGACACCGACCCGCACCTGGCGGCCGGCGATGTGCGTTTCGAGCCAGAGAGCGCCCTGGTCGCGGGCAAGGACGGGCTGGACGACCTGCGCCTGATCATCGCCCAGGCGCCAGAGCACCTCGAGGCTGGCGGCTGGTTGATGCTCGAGCATGGGTACGACCAGGCGCCGGCCGTACGCGACCTGTTACTCAGTCAAGGGTTTGCCGAGGTGCACAGCCGTGTCGACCTGGGCGGTCATGAACGCATCAGCTTAGGAAGCCTGCCGTGCTGAACGATCAGGAGTTGTTGCGCTACAGCCGGCAGATTCTGTTGCAGCACGTCGACATCGATGGCCAGTTGCGACTCAAGGCCAGCCGCGTATTGATCGTCGGCCTGGGTGGCCTGGGCGCTCCGGTGGCCTTGTACCTGGCCGCCGCGGGCGTCGGCGAGCTGCACCTGGCCGACTTCGATACGGTTGATCTGACCAACCTGCAACGCCAGATCATTCACGACACCGACAGTGTCGGCCTGAGCAAGGTCGATTCGGCGATGGGGCGTTTGTCCGCTATCAATCCCGAGATCCAGCTGGTGCCTCATCGCGTCGCGCTGGATGCCGACTCCCTGGCGGCCGCGGTCACGGCGGTGGACCTGGTGCTCGATTGCACCGACAACTTCTCGACCCGCGAGGCAGTGAATGCCGCCTGCGTCGCCGCCGGCAAGCCGCTGGTCAGCGGCGCGGCGATTCGCCTGGAGGGGCAACTGTCGGTGTTCGACCCACGGCGTCCCGAGAGCCCGTGCTACCACTGTTTATATGGGCATGGCAGCGAAGCCGAACTGACCTGCAGCGAGGCCGGTGTGCTCGGGCCGCTGGTGGGGCTGGTGGGCAGCCTGCAGGCCCTCGAGGCCTTGAAGCTGCTGGTGGGGTTCGGCGAGCCGCTGGTGGGCCGCCTGTTGTTGATCGATGCCCTGGGCACGCGCTTTCGCGAACTGCGGGTCAAGCGTGACCCGGGCTGCAGCGTCTGTGGAGGCCAGCATGCTTGAAGCGCCGATCGGCGTCTTCGACTCCGGCGTCGGCGGCCTGTCGGTGCTGGCGGAGATCCAGCAGCGCCTGCCCCATGAATCGCTGCTGTATGTGGCCGATTGCGGCAACATTCCCTACGGCGAGAAAACCCCCGAATTCATCCGTCAGCGTTGCAGCCTGGTCGCCGGGTTTTTCCGCGAGCAGGGCGCCAAGGCGCTGGTGCTGGCCTGCAACACCGCGACCGTGGCCGCTGTCGCTGACCTGCGTCGGGACTACCCGGACTGGCCTATCATCGGCATGGAGCCCGCGGTCAAGCCGGCTGCCGCCGCCACTCGCAGTGGCGTGGTCGGCGTGCTGGCCACCACCGGGACCTTGCAGAGTGCCAAGTTCGCTGCCTTGCTCGATCGTTTCGCCACCGATATCAAGGTCATCACCCGGCCATGCCCGGGCCTGGTGGAACGGATCGAAGCCGGGGACCTGCACAGCCCCGCGTTGCGCCAACTGCTGCAGGGTTATGTCGAACCGCTGCTGGCGGCCGGCTGTGACACCCTCATCCTCGGTTGCACCCACTATCCGTTTCTCAAGCCGTTGCTCAAGTCGATGATCCCCGAGGACATCAGCCTGATCGATACCGGGGCCGCGGTTGCCCGCCACCTGGAGCGCCTGCTCGGCGAGCGCGAGCTGTTGGCTGCGGGGCCTGCACGCCAGGCCCGGTTCTGGACCAGTGGCGATCCGTGTCACTTCAGACATATTCTGCCGTTGCTCTGGAAAGAGGCGGGAGCGGTGCAAAGCTTCGCTTTATAAAAAATCCTGCAGAAGCGCTGATTTGCGCTGAACTTCTGTTCAAGCACAGATTTCTATTAACGTGTCTGCGGAATCTGTACAACACCATACAAATCGTTTGAAAAGGATGTTCCTGATGAGACGAATGTTTTGTTTGGCTGCACTTGCAGCTGCATTACTGGGGCAAAGTTTTTCGGCACAAGCGGCCGGCGTCGAGTTTTCGGTGGGGCAGACCGGCGATTCGACCCAGACCTATCGCCTGGGCATGCAATTCGATTGGGACAAGAGCTGGCTGCAAAGCGATGTCGGTCGCCTGACCGGCTACTGGAGCGGCGCCTATACCTTCTGGGATGGCGACGAGAAGTCCAGCAACCACAGCCTGTCGTTCTCGCCGGTGCTGGTGTACGAATTTGCCGGGCAGAACATCAAGCCTTACATCGAGGCGGGGATCGGCGTGGCGGTATTCGCCAACACCGAGGTGGAGGACAACAAGCTCGGTTCGGCGTTCCAGTTCGAGGACCGCTTCGGTTTCGGCCTGCGGTTCAACGGCGGGCATGAAGTCGGTCTCCGTGCCACGCACTATTCCAACGCTGGCATCGCGACGCCCAACGACGGTGTAGAGAGCTACTCGCTGCATTACACCATGCCGTTGTAAGACCCTTTCAGCGATACGCCGTGGCGATGCCGCGGCGTTCGTTGAGGCAGTCCACTTCCCCCATCTCGAACTCCCGGCAGATCAGTGGCCGTTGTTCGTAGATGCTGCACAGCATGCTGTTGCGATCCAGCGCGGCACACCAACCATCATCCAGTCGCAACATGACTTCGCCGCCCCACTCGTCGGTGTCGATAAAACGTTCGGGCACCCCGGTTTCGGTGATCAGCATCACTTCCAGTTGGCAGCAGCAGGCCGCGCAGCTCGAGCAGGTGACCGCCGTTTCGGCGATCTGGGTGACAGGAATAGTGGTCATAGGCGCGCAGTGTAAGGCAGTGGCCGCAGGCTGTGTGAAACCACTGACGGACGCCTGCCGCCCCTTACTCCCGATACTCCTCGGCAGCCACCCGTGACGGCAGGTTCTTGAAGGCCGCCAAAGCGCGCTCGCGGGACATCGACAGATCGACCATCGGCGGCGGGTAATCGGCCACGCCGAACAGGCCGCCCATGGCGGCCGGATTGTGGATATCTTTTGCATTCAACCCCGCCAGCTCTGGCAGCCAGTGCTTGATGAAAGCCCCTTGGCTGTCGAACCTCTGCGACTGGCTCAAGGGGTTGAAGATGCGGAAGTAGGGCGCCGAATCGGTGCCGGTGGATGAACTCCATTGCCAGCCACCGTTATTTGCCGCCAGATCGCCGTCGATCAGGTGGCGCATGAAAAAGCGCTCACCGTGGCGCCAGTCGATCAGCAAGTTCTTGGTCAAGAACATCGCCACGATCATCCGCAAACGGTTGTGCATCCAGCCGGTTTCCAGCAACTGGCGCATGGCCGCGTCGATGATCGGCAGGCCGGTGCGGGCCTGCTGCCAGGCCGCCAGCTCATCGGGGGCATCGCGCCAGGCCACGGCTTCGGTTTCCGGGCGGAAGGCTCGGTGCCGGGACACCCGCGGATAACCCACCAGGATGTGTTTGTAGAACTCGCGCCAGAGCAGTTCGTTGATCCAGGTGACGGCGCCGGGGCTGCCGCTGGCGAACTCGCCCCGGTTGTTCTGCAGCGCCGCGTGCAGGCATTGGCGTGGCGACAGCACGCCGGCGGCGAGGTAGGGCGAAAGCTGACTGGTGCCGGGCCTGGCCGGCAAGTCGCGCTCGGCCTGGTAGTGGTCGAGCTGGGCCTCGGCAAAATGTGCCAGGCGTTGTTGCGCCGCGGTTTCACCGGCCGGCCAGAGCGCTTGCAGGTGCGGTCCGGGTGTCGGAAACCCTTCGACCTGCCGGGGCAGCGCATCGGCCTTTATCCTCAGCGCGGCTTGCGCCCTGGGAGCCGCCAGCTGTGGTGGCAGGGCGTTGTGCAGCCGGTTGTAGCAGACCTTGCGAAACTGGCTGAAGACCTGGAAGTAGCCGCCGCTCCTGGTCAGCACGCTGCCGGGCCGGAACAGCAGTTGGTCGAGGTAACTGTGGAAGCCCACGCCCTGGCTCTTCAGCAGGCTGGCCACCGCCGTATCGCGGCGACTTTCGTGGATGCCGTATTCCTCGTTGACGTGCAGCGCCTCGATGGCCAGTTCCCGGCACAGCTGCAACAGCACCTGGGGTGCCTGCTCCCAGCTCGGCGCTTGGCGGATCAGCAGCGGGATATTCAGCCGCGCCAGGTCGCCGCTCAGTTGTTCAAGGTTACGCAGCCAGAAGTCGACCTTGCACGGCGCATCGTCATGCGCCTGCCACTGCCGCGGGCTCAGCAGGTACAGGGCCACCGTCGGCCCGCGCTGGGTTGCGGCGCTCAGCGCGGTGTTGTCATGCAGGCGCAGGTCGCTGCGTAGCCAGATCAGTTGCATGGGAATTCCTGCATTAGAGAAGCCTTAGCCCGGTCAGGGTCTGGTGCGCCGAGAGCGGGTCTGCGGCGAGGTGCAGATTGGCGATCTCGGTAGTGCAGATGTCCAGTTCGGCGTGGTGGATGCTCACTGCTGGGCCGACGATGAGTACCGGGCAGTCGAGGCCGCCGAGCAGGCGTGGCAGTTGCCGCAGGTTGATTGACTGGCTCGAGTACAGCAGCACGCCTCGCGCTTTCAGGTGTTCGGCGGCCAGGGCCAGTTCACCGGGGGGCAGCGGCCAGTCGAAGACTTCCACGGGGCAGTCGGCATTGCTGATCAGCCAGGCGCAGAGCCACAGGTGTGGCTCCAGCGGCAGGTCCGAGTGATTGATCAGCAGCAGCGGGGCGCCTTGTAGCTGGCGATTGTTGTGATAGACCCGCACCGCGAATTTGCTGCGCAGCCAGGAATGGAAAAACACCCGCTCCATCCGCATGCCGAAGCGGCCCTGCCAGCGCTGTTCGAGTTCGCCCAGCAGCGGTAGCAGCAGGTGCTCGCACAAGGTTCGTGGCGGATAGAGCGCCATGGCCTGGTTGAAGCTTTCGTCGACCTGGCGCTCGGCCAGTTGGCTGATGGACTGGATCAGGCGCTGGCGTTGCAGGTGCCAGTCGTTTTGGGCCGGTTCGCTGGGCGCCGGCTCGGCGTCCAGCAAGTGCTTGACCTGGCTGACCGCCACCCCGCGATCGAGCCAGGTCAGGATCTTCAGGATGCGCTGCACGTGTTCGTTGGAAAACAGCCGGTGACCCTTGGCGGTGCGTTGCGGCACGATCAGCCCGTAACGGCGTTCCCAGGCGCGCAGGGTGACGGCGTTGACCCCGGTCTGGCGGGTCACCTCGCGAATCGGCAACCAGCCTTGCTCATGGGCGCTATCGGATTCGCTGGCGGATGCATCCGGGTCGAGCCTCGAGTCGTTCATGGTTCAGAGCGCGTTGCGCAGGCTGAGGCTTTCCGGGTGGGGCTGCAGGTACACCTGTTGCGCGATGTAGGGATCGGGGTGCCGGCGCAGGTGATGCTTGAGCAGGGTCAGCGGCACCACCAGCGGCACGATGCCGTGGCGGTACTGGGTGATGAGGTGCTGCATTTCCTGTTTGTCGTCGCGGCTGATGGCTTGCTTGAGATAGCCGCTGATGTGTTGCAGTACGTTGCTGTGGGTACGGCGGGTGGCGCACTTTTTCAGGGCCGCCATCAGCTGGCTGAAATAACGTGGGCCGATTTGCGCCGGATCGCTTTGGCCCATGCTGCCCAGCAGGGTGCCAAGGGCCTTGTATTGCTCCGGGTTGTGGGCCATCAGCAGGTATTTGTAGCGCGCGTGAAAGTCGGTCAGGCGGCGACGGCTCAGGCCCTGCCTGAGCACGTCCTGCCAGGCGCTGTAGGCGAATACCCGAGTCAGGAAGTTTTCCCGCAGCACCGGATCATTGAGCCGACCGTCTTCTTCCACCGGCAGGTCCGGATGGCGGCTGCAGAAAGCCTGGGCATGGATACCGCGTCCGCTGAGCTCGGCGGGGCGGCCCTGGTCCTGGTAGACCTTGACCCGCTCCAGGCCGCAGGACGGAGATTTCTGCATGAAGATGTAGCCGCAGAGGCTGTCCAGTTCAGCGGCCATGCGCTGGCCGTAATCGGTGAGTGCCCGGGTGACATCCATGGTTTGGTCGACGCTGCCAACGGCCCGCGGTTGCCGCGGATCGCCCACCAGGCGGATCGGTTCGCGGGGTGTACCCAGGCCAATGGCGACTTCCGGGCACAGCGGGACAAACTCGAAAAACTCAGCGAGGGCCTGGCTGCACAGGCGCGATTCCTTATGCCCGCCGTTGTAGCGCACAGGCGCCCCCAACAGGCAGGCGCTGATGGCGATTCTCGGCTTGTCGGGCATGTGAGAGGCTCCGGGTTTCATGTACAAAAATAAGATCTTGTACAACTTTGCCTCATCATAGGATCAAAGGTGTGCAAGTCAAATATTTTGTACAGCTTTGCCGCCCAGCCCTTCGGGTTGCGTCCTGCTCATCTGTCGTTCGATTGCTGGCTGGCTAACGCATGAGATTTTTGGTGCACGCTTTTCTTCGTCTCGGAACGGTCCGATCGGCAGAAGTGTGTTCGAGTCTTGAGCGGAGGAGACAGGCTGCTGTCCATTGCGACAGCAGCAAAACGTTACGCGGGGTGATGCGCTTACAGGTTTTCATGCAACCGGCGGGCGGCCTCCTGCCCGCTGAGCCAGGCTCCTTCGACGCGACCGGACAGGCACCAGTCGCCGCACACATAGAGTCCCAGGTCGACATCCGCCAGGGCTCCCCATTCATGGCTGCTCGCTGGGCGGGCGTAGAGCCAGCGGTGGGCGAGGCTGAAGCTGGGGGCGGGCATGGCGCTGTGCAGCAGCTCGGCGAATGCGCCGTGCAATTGTTCGATCACTGCTTCTTTCGGTAGGTCGATGTGCTGGCGGCTCCAGGTGCTGCTGGCGTGCAGGACCCAGGTGTCGAGGCCGTTGTCGCGCCCTGGCTTGCTGCGGTTGCGGGCCAGCCAGTCCAGCGGGCTGTCCTGTACGAAGCAGCCTTCCACCGGGGTTTCCAGCGCGGTCTCGAATGCCAGGGCGACAGCCCAGGTCGGGTCCATTTTCACCCCGGCGGCGGCACTCGCCAGTTTCGGTGCGGCGGCCAGCAGGGCGGTGGCCTGGGGGGCCGGCGTGGCGATGATCACGTGGCTGAACGGGCCGTGGGTGAAACCTTCGGCATCCTGCAGGTGCCAATGCTGTTCGCCGCGGTAGACCTCGGTGATGCGGCAGGCGAAGTGCACCTCCGTTTCGCCCAGCAGGCCACGGGTAATGGCACTCATGCGCGGGGTGCCGACCCAGCGGGTCTGTTCGTCCGGCGACGGGGTGAGCTGGCCGCCATGGAAGTTGTACAGCTGCGGCGTCCATTCGGCGGCCCAGCCATTGGCTTGCCAGCGCTGGACTTCGGTGACGAAGCGCCGGTCGCGGGCGGTGAAATATTGCGCGCCCATGTCCAGCGCGCCGGCGTCGCTGCGCTTGCTGGACATACGTCCGCCGCTGCCGCGGCTCTTGTCGAAGAGTTGCACGACATGCCCGGCGTCTCTCAGCGCCTGGGTGGCGGAGAGTCCGGCGATGCCGGTACCAATGATTGCGATGGGTACGGTCATAGGGGCCTCGTTTACCTTTCTGTGCAGACTACGCCGTCGTTAAGATCTGTACAATTTTGTTTTTTTGTATAACTTTCGGCGTTATCGGTTTTACAGGGTGTCCTATTGTTAAACACAGAGCCTGCCCGATTGAAAAGATCCCTGCTTATAAAAATAGACTAGTGATCCGGGTAAAACGCCACGCGAGGAAGATGTCATGCACATATTGCTGACCGGCGGTACTGGTTTGATAGGACGTCAGCTCTGCCGTCACTGGCTGACCCAGGGCCATCAGTTGACCGTATGGAGTCGTCGGCCCACCGAGGTGCCCAAACTCTGTGGCGCTCAGGTTCGCGGCATCGCCCGCCTGGACGAACTTGCAGAGGAACCGGTCGACGCCATCATCAACCTGGCGGGAGCACCGATCGCCGATCGGCCCTGGACTCACAAGCGCAAGGCACTGCTCTGGAGCAGCCGCATTACCCTGACGGAAAAGTTGTTGGCCTGGCTGGAAAGCCGGAGGCAGAAACCCGGGTTGCTGATCTCCGGGTCGGCCGTGGGCTGGTATGGCGATGGCGGGGAGCGCGAGCTGAATGAGGATTCGCCCCCGGTCAGTGAGGATTTCGCCAGCCAGTTGTGTATCGCCTGGGAGGAGACCGCGCAGCGTGCCGAGGCCATGGGCCTGCGTGTGGTGCTGATTCGCACGGGCCTGGTGCTGGCGGCCGAGGGCGGCTTTTTGTCGCGCTTGCTGCTGCCCTTCAAACTGGCACTGGGCGGGCCGATCGGCAACGGTCGGCAGTGGATGCCGTGGATTCATATCAAGGATCAAATCACCCTGATTGATTTTCTTCTGCACCGCAGTGATGCCAGCGGTCCTTATAATGCCTGCGCGCCGAAGCCGGTGCGCAATCGCGAGTTCGCCAAGACCCTGGGCAGCGTCTTGCACCGGCCGGCGGTAGTGCCGGTGCCGGCCTTTGTCTTGCGTGTCGGCCTGGGGGAATTGTCGTTGCTGCTGCTGGGTGGTCAGCGCGCGGTCCCCGCGCGGTTGCTGGCCGCCGGATTCACTTTCCAGTTCACTGATTTGCGCGCGGCCCTGGACGACTTGTCCAGCCGCCTCTGAAATAGGACGTTGCATGACCGATCACGCGTTGCTCCTGGTCAACCTGGGTTCGCCGGCCTCCACCTCGGTGGCGGATGTGCGCAGCTACCTCAATCAATTCCTGATGGACCCTTACGTGATCGATCTGCCGTGGCCCGTTCGGCGGCTGCTGGTATCGCTGATCCTGATCAAGCGTCCGGAGCAATCGGCCCATGCCTACGCTTCGATCTGGTGGGAGCAGGGTTCGCCGCTGGTGGTGCTCAGCCGCCGCTTGCAGGAAGCCATGACGAGTGAGTGGAAGCACGGCCCGGTGGAACTGGCGATGCGTTATGGCGAGCCGTCCATCGAGTCGGCGCTGCTGCGCCTGGTGGCCCAGGGGCAGAAGAAGATCACCCTGGCGCCGCTCTATCCACAATTCGCCGACAGCACCGTGACCACGGTGGTGGAGGAAGCCCGGCGGGTGATTCGGGACAAGAAGCTGGATGTGCAGCTTTCGGTGCTGCAGCCGTTTTACGATCAGCCGGAGTACCTCGACGCGCTGGTGGCCAGTGCCAGGCCGCACCTGCAACAGGACTTCGATCATCTGCTGCTGAGCTTCCATGGCTTGCCCGAGCGGCACCTGAAAAAGCTCAATCCCGGCCATAGCCTGGAAGGCGATTGCTGCCGCGACGCGACACCCGAGGTGGCTGCCACCTGTTACCGCGGCCAGTGCCTGAGCACGGCCCGGGCATTCGCCGAGCGCATGGGGCTGGCGGACGGCAAGTGGTCGGTGTCGTTCCAGTCCCGTCTGGGGCGTGCCAAATGGATCGAGCCCTACACCGAGGCGCGCCTGGATGAATTGGCCCGACAGGGCGTGAAGAAGATCCTGGTGATGTGTCCGGCGTTTGTCGCCGACTGCATCGAGACCCTGGAAGAGATCGGTGATCGCGGTCGCGAACAGTTCCGCGAAGCGGGAGGGGAGGAGTTGGTGCTGGTGCCGTGCCTGAACGACGACCCGCAATGGGCCAAGGCATTGAACACCTTGTGCGAGCGCGCGCCTTTGGCGTTGTAAACGCATCGCGGGCAAGCCTCGCTCCTACGGCAATGCCGTCTGTAGGAGCGAGGCTTGCCCGCGATGGATTTCCGGCTGACGCGGATCCTCAGATCAGCGGTTCCTCAGCCTTCTTGTTCTTCCAGCCATCGTTGCCCGGCAGGGTCAGGTTCAGCGCAATCGCGACGACGGCGCACAGGGCGATCCCTTTCAGGCCGAAGTCGTCCGGACCGGTACCGGTACCGATCAACACCCCACCAATCCCGAACACCAGGGTTACCGAGACGATCACCAGATTGCGGGCTTCGCCCAGGTCGATCTTGTGACGGATCAGGGTGTTCATGCCCACCGCCGCGATCGAACCGAACAACAGGCAGAGAATCCCGCCCATCACCGGTACCGGAATGCTTTGCAGCAGCGCACCGAACTTGCCGATAAACGCCAGGCTGATGGCGAAGATCGCCGCCCAGGTCATGATTTTCGGGTTGTAGTTCTTGGTCAGCATGACCGCGCCAGTCACTTCGGCGTAGGTGGTATTGGGCGGACCGCCGAACAGGCCGGCGGCGGTGGTGGCGATGCCGTCACCGAACAGGGTGCGATGCAGGCCCGGCTTTTTCAGGTAGTCGCGACCGGTCACGCTGCCGACCGCGATCACCCCGCCGATGTGCTCGATAGCGGGTGCCAGGGCCACGGGGACGATGAACAGGATCGCCTGCCAGTTGAACTCCGGCGCGGTGAAGTGCGGCAGGGCCAGCCAGGGGGCCGCGGCGATCTTCGCGGTGTCGACCACGCCGAAGTAGAACGACAGGGCAAAGCCCACCAGCACCCCGGAGATGATCGGCACCAGGCGGAAGATGCCTTTGCCGAATACTGCGACGATCAGGGTGGTCAGCAGCGCCGGCATCGAGATCATCATCGCCGTCTGGTAATGAATCAGCTCGCTGCCGTCGCCGGCCTTGCCCATCGCCATGTTGGCGGCGATCGGCGCCATGGCCAGGCCGATGGAAATGATCACCGGGCCGATCACCACCGGCGGCAGCAGCCGGTCGATGAAACCGGTGCCCTTGATCTTCACCGCCAGGCCCAGGAAGGTATAAACGAAACCGGCCGCCATCACCCCACCCATGGTCGCGGCCAGGCCGAACTGGCCCTTGGCGAGAATGATCGGGGTGATGAAGGCAAAGCTGGAGGCCAGGAATACCGGTACCTGGCGCCCGGTCACGAGCTGGAACAACAGAGTCCCGAGACCCGCCGTGAACAGCGCCACGTTGGGGTCGAGACCGGTAATCAGCGGCATCAACACCAACGCGCCAAAGGCCACGAAGAGCATCTGCGCGCCAGACAGCACCTGGCGCCAGAGCGGATCGTTGAACTCATCCTGCATGCTCAAGCGTCCTTCTGCTTGGTGCCGAAGATCTTGTCGCCGGCATCGCCCAGGCCCGGGATGATGTAGCCGTGCTCGTTGAGTTTCTGATCGATGGAAGCGGTGTAGATGGTCACGTCCGGGTGCGCTTTCTCGACGGCTTCGATGCCCTCGGGAGCGGCGACCAGCACCATGGCGCGGATGTCCTTGCAGCCAGCCTTTTTCAGCAGGTCGATGGTCGCGACCATGGAGCTGCCGGTGGCGAGCATCGGGTCGATGATCATGGCCAGGCGTTCGTCGATTTCCGGAACCAGTTTTTCCAGGTAGGTGTGCGCCTGCAGGGTTTCCTCGTTGCGGGCCACGCCCACGGCGCTGACCTTGGCGCCGGGGATCAGGCTGAGCACGCCTTCGAGCATGCCGATACCGGCGCGCAGGATCGGCACCACGGTAATCTTCTTGCCGGCGATCTTCTCGACCTGGACGGGGCCGCACCAGCCCGGAATCTCATAGGATTCGAGCGGCAAGTCTTTGGTGGCTTCGTACGTCAGCAGGGCACCGACTTCCTGAGCGAGCTCGCGGAAGTTCTTCGTGCTAATGTCGGCGCGGCGCATAAGGCCAAGTTTGTGTCGGATCAGCGGATGGCGGATCTCACGGATGGGCATAGGGAAAGGCTCCGGCGGCGGGCAAAAAAACCGGCCTAGATTAATCTATCCGAGGGTGTTGTCCTATAGACATCTAAGTACGTTAGTCCAGAAACGCTTGATCTGACCGGGCCGGATGCGTACCTTTGCTCGCTTTTCCGAAACTGCCACCCCCCTTGGAGAGCGCCATGTCCGCTGATCTCGAGCATATCCGTCAAATCATGCGCGAGGCTGACTGCCTGTACACCGAAGCTGAGGTCGAGGCGGCCATCGCCCGAGTCGGTGCACAAATCAATGAACAACTGGCGGAGCGCAATCCGGTGGTTTTCTGCGTGATGAACGGTGGCCTGATCTTCTCCGGCAAGCTGCTGACCCACCTGAAATTCCCGCTGGAAGCTTCCTACCTGCATGCCACCCGCTATCGCAACGAAACCAGCGGCGGCGAGCTGTTCTGGAAGTCCAAGCCGGAAGTGTCCTTCATCGACCGTGACGTGCTGATCATCGACGACATCCTCGACGAGGGTCATACCCTGGGCGCGATCATCGACTTCTGCAAACACGCCGGTGCCCGCGCGGTGCACACCGCTGTGCTGATCGACAAGGACCACGACCGCAAGGCCCGTCCCGACCTGAAAGCCGACTACGTCGGCCTGCCCTGCGTGGATCGCTACATCTTCGGTTACGGCATGGACTACAAGGGTTACTGGCGCAACGCTGCCGGCATCTTTGCCGTCAAGGGGATGTAAGCCATGAGCGAGCCGAGCTATCTGGATCAGTCGCTGTTTGCCGAGCTAGCCGAAAAAGCCTCGGCCAGCCCCCGTGGTCGCCATCACCACAATTTCCATCAGATGCAAGAGCCTTGTCACCGCATGGCGGTGGGGCTGCAGCCATCCACCTATATCCCGCCCCATCGTCATCTAGGTGACGACAAGGCCGAGACCCTGCTGGTACTCAAGGGGAGCCTGGGCCTGCTGATTTTCGACGACGCCGGTCAGGTGCTGGAAAAACGTGTGCTGCAGGCGGGTGGCGATTGCATGGGCGTCGACCTGCCGGTCGGCGTCTACCACGGCCTGGTGGTGCTTGAACCCGATAGCCTGATGTTTGAATGCAAGGCCGGGCCTTATCGTCCGGTCGGCGAAGGTGAACTGGCCGTTTGGGCGCCCCGCGAAGGCGAGCCGGGTGTGGCCGAATACCAGGCCTGGATGCGCGCCCAGTTCGACTGAGCGCCATCCTTGCGCTGGAGCTGTAGCCGCGCCTGCAAAAATCTGCGCTGACCCATGCTAGAGTGCCAGGCCTTGTGTCCGGAGCCTGTCATGAGCCTTTTGATTCGCAGTTGCGCTGCCTTTGTTCTGATCCTAAGCCTGCCCCTGGCCGCTGCCCCGGCGCCCATGCACGCGCAGTTCCTGCCCCCCGATGATCTGACCCTGCGTGACGTCGCTCCCGAGCAGCAACAGTTGTTGCAGGTCACCGAATACTCGGTGGTCATCGGCAGCCAGCGCCAATCCAACCAGCAACCGATCCCGGTCACTTCGCCGCTGCTGGTCCGGCTCAAGGGCAAGCCGCTGAACAAGGGCGCGACCATCAGCCAGGTGCTGGTGAATTTCGACGGCGAGAGCAAAAGCCTGAAAAAGCCCCAGTTCGACGCCAAGAGCAAGACCCTCACCCTGTTCTATCCATTGGCCCAGTATCGGGTGGTGATGGACCTGTTGCGCAACGACACGGTGTATTGCCAGTTCCTCAGCTACGCCAACGGCCACATCTGGGCCGATCTGCACACCGGCTCCGTACGCTCGCGTTGAGGCCCGACGCGGCCTGGGGGTAAACTGCCTGCCCCGTGAAATGTCTGCGAGCTGGAGTCGGCAATGCGTAAAGATAAGAAACAAGTGATTGGTGACGAGATCGGCGATGCGCAGATCAAACTGTTCCTCGATTTCGAGCCGGCCGACGCCACTTCGCCGTCCCTGCACAAGCTGATCAAGGCCTATCGTGGCCTGCGTATCGACGATTTCGAGCGTTTCCTGGTGTTTTTCGTCGAGGCCGGCTACGACCTGGACGGCAAGGACGAACACGGCAAGGACTTTGTGGCCCTGATCCAGGACCAGCGCAATGCCGCCGACTACATCGAACTGATCGAAAAAGCCCGCGGCTGAAATGTTCATGTGAAAAGTGGTAGATGCCGGGCCTTTCTTGGTGCTCAGACGATAAAGAGCAGTCTATGAGCAGGCATCCCTCTCCCCCCCTCCCGTCTTAATGCGCTCCTTGCAATCCTGTAGGTGAGGAGCAGCATGGGTGAATTGTGGTTGAAGTCTTCAACCCCAGCTTGCCCAATTGTTGAGCGAAGTAATGAGTCTTGGCCAACCGACCGATACCCGCTTGGCAGGGCCTCGGCGTCTTTTCTTGTAGATACTCTGCAGAAAGCTTATTGAAAATAAGATTAGTCTGATTCTTAATCATTGCTGTGCTCTTTATTATCTTGCATTCGCTTATCTATGAAGGTATGCATAATTATGTTGGGCATTTCGAAAGATCGAATGCGGGTGTTTTTTCTCTTGGTCGCTTTGATAGCGATGGTTAGTCAGGCGAACGCAGAATTGGTAATCGAAGGGACCAGGGTTATTTATCATGGGGCAAACAGAGAGGCAGTAGTAACAGTCTCTAATTTTGGTGAAAAAGTTGCGTTGGTACAAAGCCGTATAACCAACGATCAAAATAAAGATGATCTTGATGTTCCATTTGTAATAATCGAGCCGCTAATAAAAATCGAACCGCAAAGACGCCATCAGATTCGTATGATTTATTCTGGTGCCGGTTTGCCGCTGGATCGGGAATCAATGTTCTTTTTGAATGTTATGGAAATTCCAATAAAGTCTGGTAAACAAAACAGTGTGCAATTTGCTGTTCAACAAAGACTGAAACTGTTTTTCCGCCCCAAGGGCATGGAGGGAAGTGTTTCCGATGCTGTGGCTTCGCTACACTGGAAAAGGCTCCAGGATAGGGTGGAGGTTATAAATCCCAGTCGTCTTCATGTATCGCTAATGGATATTGCTTTCCAAACATCAGCGGGAACTGTTCCCGGTCTCGATTATTTGTTTCTTAAGCCAGGAGAGCAAAAGTATATTGATTTTAAGGTTTTATCCGGAATCGATAATGTAAAAGTTGAGTTTACTGAGATTAATGATGTGGGGTTGCAAGTTCCTCATGTGGCTAAGCTCTTTAGTAAGTGATTTTTTCTAACGGCGATGAGATAAAAATGAAACTCTCAAGAGTTATTTCAGTAATGTTTCTTTTGTTGTTTTGGATTCCAATCAAAAGCTTTGCTTTGTCATGCCTGGTAGATGGGAGCAGTAGTGCAAGCTTCAATGAAGCCCTGGGTACAGATTTAGCCGTACAGGCTGACGCCCCGAATGGGACAATTATCTGGGAGTCGCAATCCAGGTCTGTTCCCGTGATATGCGCTGACAACCGTGAAGTAGGGAAAGAAAGTATTTATTTTTACTTGAACCCAGCAAGTGTCAGTGTTGGACAAGGAATTCGGGTGGGAATTCGCTATAAAGGGATTGCCATCACACAATCCAGCGGAAAATACGATACTGGATATCATTCTCAGGAAGGGTGTAACTGGGCTAACTGCACTGGTTGGCGGTCTGCAAAATTCACATTAAATTTCTCTGTTTTTATAGAAAAGTACGGTACGACTCCAACGACAGGTCAGGCGACCAGCCTGACAAGTTACAGAGTCTTTCAGTTGGATGGTGTTGGTGGGTTGAATCCAACGCCCAACTCTAACTTGAATTATGTTCTGACAGGGCTCAATAAAATTCGTTTTGTTCCGTGTTCGCCAAAGTTAACTGTTACACCGAGTACGATTGATTTTGGGCGATTGTCTTCGGGGGGAGGGCAGAGCGGCCAGCAGATTACAGCCTCAAGATTCAGTCTGAATCTGAAGAGGGATTGCACTACGCCTTATACGGTCAATGCGCGGTTCACTCCTAAGACTGGCAGTATTTTAAATGGATTATTAGTCCCGGCAAATAACAGTTCTGTTGGTATTTCTTTGCTTCGGGCGGAAAGTAATGAAAAGCTTGCTTACAACAGCTGGTTCAAACTTACTGACATGACTGGAACCACCCCAGCTCGGATCGATCTCTTTGCGCAACTTCTCTGGCGCGCGAAGCCGGTGATAGGGCCGTTCGATGCTGCTGTGGTAATTGATCTGTTTTACAAGTAGTGGGCAAGCAAAATAAAAAACGCCCCGTTCTCCAAGAGAGCGGGGCGTTTTTCATGAGCGCGGCTTAAGCGTAGCTTTCGGCTTCGCTGCTCTGTTCGACCAGCTCCAGGCTGACGTTGTTCTCGCTGTTGATCTTGCGGTACAGCGCGGCGTCGGTTTCCAGGGCCTTTTCACGGGCCGGGAAGATTTCCTTGAGCTTGCTGGCCCATTCGCCGCTGGCCTTGGCCGGGAAGCAGCGCTCGATCAGTTCCAGCATGATCGAGACGGTCACCGAAGCGCCTGGCGAAGCGCCGAGCAGGGCGGCGAGGGAGCCGTCCTTGGCCGCGACCAGCTCGGTACCAAACTGCAGCACGCCGCCTTTCTTCGGATCCTTCTTGATGATCTGCACCCGCTGGCCGGCCACTTCCAGGCGCCAGTCTTCGGCCTTGGCCTCCGGGTAGAAGCGGCGCAGGGATTCCAGGCGCTGCTCCATGGATTGCATCACTTCGCTGACCAGGTACTTGGTCAGGTCCATATTGTTCTTGGCCACGGCCAGCATCGGGCCGATATTGCCGGCGCGAACCGACATCGGCAGGTCCATGAACGAACCGTGCTTGAGGAACTTGGTGGTGAAGCCGGCGTATGGCCCGAACAGCAGGGACTTCTTGCCATCGACCACGCGAGTGTCCAGGTGCGGCACGGACATCGGTGGCGAACCGACCGCGGCCTGGCTGTAGACCTTGGCCTGGTGATGCTTGACCACTTCCGGGTTATCGCAACGCAGCCACTGGCCGCTGATCGGGAAGCCGCCGAAGCCTTTGCTTTCCTCGATGCCCGAGGCTTGCAGCAGCGGCAGTGCCGCGCCACCAGCGCCGAGGAACACGAACTTGGCGTCGACTTCACGGGTGTTGCCGCTGTTGACGTCCTTGATGCTGACAGTCCAGCCGTTGTCCTTGTTGCGTTTCAGGCCGGTCACGCGCTTGCAGTACTTGACCTGGGCATCGGGTGCGCTGGTCAGGTGCTTGAGCAACTGGTTGGTCAGGGCGCCGAAGTTGACGTCGGTGCCGTTGATCACACGGGTGGCGGCGAGGACTTCATCAGCCGCGCGCCCCGGCATCATCAGCGGCATCCACTCGGCCATCTTGGCCTTGTCTTCGGTGTATTCCATGTCCGCGAAAGCGTGGTGCTTGCTCAGCACTTCAAAGCGCTTCTTCAGGAAGGACACACCGCTGTCGCCCTGGACGAAGCTCAGGTGCGGCACCGGGCTGATAAAGGACTTGGACGAGCCGAAGGTGCCTTTCTTGGTCAGGTAGGACCAGAATTGCTTCGACACCTCGAACTGGGTGTTGATGTGCACGGCTTTCTTGATATCGATGGAACCGTCGGCGGCCTGTGGCGTGTAGTTCAGCTCACAGAGGCCGGCGTGGCCGGTACCGGCGTTGTTCCACGGGTTGGAGCTTTCCGCGGCACCCGAATCCATCAGCTCGACGACTTCCAGCTTGATCGCGGGGTCGAGCTCCTTGAGCAGTACAGCGAGGGTGGCACTCATGATGCCGGCCCCAACCAATACGACGTCTACTGCTTCGTTATGCGCCATTAACGCGTCTCCAAAATCTGCAGCACCAAATTGACGGCATAGCTGCCAGGAGTAAGGGGCGGTTCACGTTATGCCCCGGGTCACTCATGGCCAGGATCGCCATGTCCGAATCTTCGCAATTTTTCGCAACTTCGACGGACGCTACCAACCGGGCCTGATCCGCGTATGAACGCATTTCAGGGCAGGGCGGGCAATTCGACTTATGGTCAAGAGTCCGTTTGTGCAACCAAATCCGTAGCGGACAGGCTTCAAGCGCAAGTATCTGAGGCGTGCTCGGTCCTGTGTAATCGGGCTGTTGTAGACGCTAATGGTGCCAGTACAGACGCAAAACTATTCATTTGCTCGCCACACTCTTGTGAAGTTGTGAAAACCCGTTTTTTCACGCTCTTTTGAAGACGTGAACCTCAAAAAAGGGCTGTCCAAGCCTGGCACCGGCCCGAGGGGTGAATGCCGACATGGAGCACGTGGCATTAACGGGCGAACAGCTTAGTGGCCGAGCAATGGCAGCTCTGCAGATGCGCGAAAAGCGGTGGGTTGCAAGATGAACAGCAAGCACGCCGGCTTCACTCGATCTGTGTGGGCGGCTCTCTGTGGGCAATGCGGGGAGCTGAAGCTGATGCATCAGCGATGCTGCGAGGCCCGATCAGGAGACGTCCTTATAATCGGGGGCAGATTGTAACGAAGAAACGCGCAGAAATGATCCTGTTTAATGACTTTTATTAGGCTTTTGGTCAGGCGGCCATCATCGGTTGCACCCGGGCGCGGGCAATGCGTGGGCTGACGCGGGCGCTGGCGGGTAGCGGCTGGTGCAACCAGTTGAGACGGATTTCCTCGATTTCCACCCAGCCGTCGCCCATTGGCGGCACTTTGCAGTGCTTGAAAGCCTGGCAGCGGCCCTGCGGGTCGAGCTTGGCGAAGCTGCGGTATTTCTGGCGCGGAGCGAACAAGGACCAGAGGAAATGCATGGCGATGTACCTGTTGGGCAGTTGCGATGAAGAATGCCGCCCGGGCGTTACATGGCCATGTAACGCTCGTGACGGGGAGGTTACAGCAAGCGCCTGGTACCGAACCTGTATGAGAGCTGACTGACTCGCGCCGGGCCGCTGGTTAGCGGCCGCTGACCCCCGCTATACTGCGCGCCTGTCTGTGCCTGATTTCTGGAGAAATGAGCATGTTGCAACGCCTGTTGTTCGGTTTGATCACTGTGACCAGTTTGACGCTGGCTGGTTGCGCCCATAGCCCGCAACAACTCAGCCCGGAACCGAAGCTCACCACTCAGCTCGCGCCGGTCGGCCATGGCCAGCCCGTGGTCGTGAAAGTGGTCGATGGCCGTCCGTCGCCAATCCTGGGTACCCGCGGCGGGCTGTACCCTGAAACCAGCGCGATTACCGTCCAGGGCGCGCAGATCCTGCCGAAGCTGCAGGCCCAGGCCGAAGCCGCGGTACGCCTGCTGGGCTTTACCCCGACCGCCAATGCGCTGAACGCTCCGCAACTGACCGTGACCCTGGCCGAGCTGAAGTATCAGTCGCCCAAGGAAGGCCTGTACGTGACCGAGGCCACCATCGGCGCGACCTTCCGTTCCGATGTGCAGAACGCCAACCGCCGCTACAGCGGTCGCTACGGTGCGTCCCTGGACCAGCGTTTCGGCATGGCGCCGAACCAGGAAACCAATACCAAGCTGGTCAGCGACGTACTCAGCGACGCCTTGACCCGTCTGTTCAAGGATCCGAGCATCGGCCAGATTCTCGGCGAATAATGTGAGCCTTGTGTAGCCGCTGCCGCAGGCTCGGGCCGCGTTCGGACGATAAGGCCCGAAGGGCCTTGCTTGACGCCTTGAGCTCCCTACACAAAAAAGCCCGGTTTCCATTGGAAACCGGGCTTTTTTATTTCCTGTTGATTCCTGTCAGGCCAGAAGTCACGCCGCCTCGACGTAAAAATCCAGCACGCTGACGCCTGTCAGCAGGTCGGTTTCCGGCAGATCGGCATGCTGGTGCCCGCCGAGGGCGCAATACACCAGCCAGTGGCGGTCCTGGACGTTGAAGGCCAGGGCGCCGACCAAGGCTTCCTGTTCGTCGCTGGGGGCGATCAGGTAGAGGCGGTCCTGGTTTTCTGCGTGCAGCATGACAAGCTCCGTGTCGGTTTCGAGGGGCGCCAGACTGGCCTGTTTGTATGACGAACGTATGACAGGGCGAATTAACCGGCAGGCGGCTTGTTATCTGTCGGAAAGCCCAGGCAGAAAGTGGGCCTTTGGGTAAAATCCGCGCCGCGAGCCGCCAGGGCTCGTTATCCGGTTTCATTCGAGGTTCGTGATGTCGCTGCAACTGATCTGGTCGCTGTTCAGCGCCCACCCCGCCAAGCTGATCAATATTCTTGCCTTGCTGTTCGCCTTTCCCGGTAGCTGGTTGTTGCACGCCACCCGACGTCGTGAGCAGCGTGCGCTGGCCAATCTGGCCGCCCAGGGCCAATCCCGCTCCCAGGATCTGCCGGCGCAGGCGTTGGACGACGCGACCTTGCGCATGAACCGGTTCTTCTACCGCTTCGGTTTTGCCTGCCTGGGGCTGGCGTTGCTGGTGTCCTGGATCAGCACCCGATTCTGAAAGCCGAGGCCGCTCTCGCGAGCAAGCTGGCGATCGGCATCGTTTCCCGGCACACATTGCACAAACGACAACGGCGCCTTCTGGCGCCGTTGTCGTGTGCGGTGAGCGTTATGGCAATGCCAGTCCCGCCTTGACCCGATACTGATTGCGCACCGGCGTCGCATACTGCAGCACCAGGTACGGGCGATGTTCCTCCGGGCAGGCGTCCAGGCGCCGTTGCCACTCTTCCTGGGCCTTGGCCAGTTCGTCCGCCGGGAACACCTGGGCCGCGCTCGGAACCTGCAACGCCGGGTCGGCATCGCTCCACTGGGCGTAGGCCAGGTAATGCACCGGGAACAGGCGATAGCCGCCGAGGATCTGCCGGTCCATCTCCACCGCCAATTGCTTGGTGTCCTCGAACAACTCGCTGATCGGCGCGGCGAAGTTCACGTGGACCCGGCCTTTATAGCCGGTGATGCCCTTGGCGATGCTGATGTCGTCCTCGCCCGGGGCCTTGGTGTAGCTGCCGGTGGTGGCGCGGATATACAGCTCGCGGGCCTTGGCCTGATCGCAAGGGTCGTATTCGTAGCTGATCGACACCGGGGTCAGGTTCAGCGACTGGATGACTTCGCCGAACGGCTCGTCCTTGCGGCTCATGTGGAACATCTTGAGGATCGCCGACTCGGTACGATCGTCGCCGTCCTTGGCCCGGCCTTCGGCCTGGGCGATCCAGATCGACGCGCAATCGTTGCGGATCGAGTGGTTGATGTAGGCCGACAGCAACTGGTAGGCGGCCATCTTTTCCCGGCGACCGGTGATCGAACGGTGCACGATGAAGCTCTTGTTCAGACGCATCAGGTCGCTGACGAAAGGCTTCTGCAGCAGGTTGTCGCCGATGGCGATGCGCGGGGTTGGCAATCCGGCGTGGTACACCGCGTAATTAACGAAGGCCGGGTCCATCACGATGTCGCGGTGGTTGGCGATGAACAGGTAGGCGCTGCCGGACTTGAACTGCTCGACCCCGGTGTAGGTCACGCCGTCGGTGGCCCGTTCGATGGTGTGGTCGACGTAGAACTCGACCTTGTCCTGCAGGGTCGCCACCGACGTGACCGCGGCGAACTCACGGCGCAGCCGATGAGCTATAAGGGGTTTGAGCAGCCAGCCGAAAGCGCCGGCAAAACGCGGGAAGCGGAAGTGGGTGAGGATATCTAGAAACGCCTTGTCGCCGAGCAGTCGAGCCAGCACCGCTGGTACTTCACTGTCGTCGTAAGGTCGGATGGCATCGAATTCGCCCATCATGCTCTCTTGTTGGAAACGGCTAGGTAAGAAAAGGTTTGGATCGAAAAATAGCCGGGCGCGGTCTGAAAAGTAAGCTCAGATCTCAATAGCCCTGCAAATAGACCGGCGATTATACGCACAAGTCACTCCGGAGGCCGCGATGCTGGAAACCGAGCGCTATCAATGTCCCTACTGTGGCGAAGAGGCCGAGGCTGTACTGGACCTGTCCGGGGGCGATCAGCAGTACATCGAGGATTGTCCGGTCTGTTGTCGGCCCATTGTGTTCACCCTGCAGACCGACGGTCAGGAGTGGATGCTCGACGTGCGCAGCGAAAACGAGTGACGGGGGCTTTATGCAGCGAATCTACGAACCGGAAAACCTGCTGGAGGCGGAGTTGCTCCAGGGCATGCTGGCCAGCGAGGGGGTCGAGGCGCATCTGGTGGGGCGGGATTTGCTTGGCGGTACCGGGGAGTTGCCCATGTTCGGCCTCCTTGGGCTGGCGGTGGATAACGACCAGGCGCAATACGCTCGGGAGCTGATCGCCGCGTACAATGCCGCGCTGCCGATGCCCGGCGACGAGCCGGCCAATCATGCCGGCGTGCTGATCTGTTAGGCTGGCCGCCGATTTTCCGAGAGTTGTTTGCCCCATGTGTGGACGTTATGCCCTGTTTCGCTGGAACCAAGCGTTTGCCGCCTTGCCCGGATTTCCGGCGGACCAGCAGGCGCAGTGGAACATTTCGCCCAACGATTCGGTGCTGATCCTGCGCAGCAGCGACGGCCAGCGCAACCTTGCCCGTGCCCGCTGGGGGCTGACGCCGCCCTGGCTGACCGATCTGTCGCGCACCCCGGCCCATGCCCGTGCCGAAACCCTGGCCGAACAGCCGATGTTCCGCGAAGCCTTTCGCCAGCGCCGCTGCCTGCTGCCGGCCAACGGTTTTTACGAATGGCGCGGCGGCACCCGCAAACGCCCGTACTGGCTGACGCCGGGGGAGGGTTCGTCGCTGTTCTTCGCGGCGATCTGGGAAGCCTATCCGGTGCAGGAACAGGTCTGGCTGAGCACCGCGGTGGTCACCCAGCCGGCGGCCAGCCAGCGTCGGCCATTGATTCTCGATGCCCAGGGTCAGGAAGCCTGGCTCGACCCCGATACACCGTTGCCGGTGCTGCAAGCCTTGCTGGCCAGTCCACCGGCCGCCTTGCGCGAGCGGGTGCTGGCCAACCTGGTGAACGATCCGAAGCTCAACGCCCCGGAATGCCTGACCCCGGGTTGACGCCGTCCCTGAATCGCGTGGCCTGATTCGGCGAGCGCTTCGCACGGAGTGCCGTCCAGCTCGATCGCAGCCTGCGGCAGCGGCTACAGAGCCCGTGTCGGGCTCCTGAATCGCGCCGCAATCCCTGTAGCCGCTGCTGAAGGCTGCGCAAGGTCCGCAGGACCTCCAGCGTTAGTACGGGCCACGCCTGCTTTGCGGCCGGTTGCAGTGGCTTACACCTTGAACTGATTGATCAGGCGCCGCTGCTGCTCGGCCAGCTTGGTCAGGCCGGCGCTGGCCGCGCTGGACTCGTCGGCGCCGCCCGCCACTTCGTTGGCCACCTGGCCGATATTGATCACGTTGCGGTTGATGTCCTCGGCGACCGCACTTTGCTCTTCGGCGGCGCTGGCGATCTGGGTGTTCATGTCGTTGATCACCGACACCGCCTGAGTGATGGTTTCCAGGGCTTCGGCCGCTTTCGCCGCGTGCTGCACGCTTTCGTCGGTGCGGTTCTGGCTGTCCTCCATGACCCGCACCACATCGCGGGTGCCTTGCTGCAGTTGCTGGATCATCGACTGGATTTCTTCGGTCGCCTGCTGGGTCTTCTGCGCCAGGTTGCGCACTTCATCGGCCACCACGGCAAAGCCGCGGCCCTGTTCGCCGGCGCGGGCGGCTTCGATGGCGGCGTTGAGGGCCAGCAGGTTGGTCTGTTCGGCGATGCCGCGAATGGCGATCAGGATTGCGTTGATGTTCTCGCTGTCCTTGGCCAGGGTCTGCACGACACCCACCGCCCGGCCGATTTCCACGGCCAGGGCGCCGATGGCGGTCGAGGTGTCGCGCACGATCCGCATGCCCTGGCTGGCGGCCTGGTCGGCATGGTTGGCGGCTTGCGCGGCCTGGGTCGCGTTGCGGGCCACGTCCTGGGCGGTGGCGGTCATTTCATGCACGGCGGTGGCCACCTGGTCGATCTCGGCCATCTGCTTGTGCACGCCCTGGTTGGTGCGAATGGCGATATCGGCGGTGTGTTCGGAGGAGTCGCTGACGCTCTGCACCGAGGTCACCACCTGGCTGATCATTGCCTGCAGCTTGGCCAGGAAGGTATTGAAGCCCTTGGCGATCGAGCCCAGTTCGTCGGCGCGGTCGCTGCTCAGGCGGCGGGTCAGGTCGCCTTCGCCCTGGGCGATATCGTCGAGCATGGCCACCATTTGTTTGAGCGGACGGGCGATGCCGTGGCCCACCAGCCAGATCACCAGCAGGCCGAGGCCGGCGATGATCAGGCCGACCATGGCCATGCCGAAGGTGTCGGCCTTGCGTTGTTCGGCCAGGTCGTTCTGCAGTTTCTGCAGGTCGGCCATGACAGCGTCCAGCGGCAGTTGCAGCATCAGGGTCCAGCGGGCGTCGGTCTGGCCAATGCCGAACGGCAGGTACAGCTCGATCCGTCCGTTGGCTTGATCGACGTTGTAGTTCACTTCGCCGCGCTTGAGGTTGCCCAGCTTGGCGACTTCTTCGCTGTCGAGAATGTCGCTGACCTTTTCGCCGAACTTGCTCGGGTCCTTGGTGTAGGCCACCAGCCGGCCATTGCCACCGATCAGGGCCATTTCGCCCACGCCGTTATAGAGTTGCCGGTTGGCGCCCAGGAGCATGTCCTGGATGAAGTTCACCGACAGGTCGGCGCCGACTATGCCCTGGAAGGCCCCGTCGAGCAGGATGGGCTCAATAAAGGAGGCGAGCATGACGATCTTGTCGCCGACCTTGTACGGCGCTGGGTCGATCACGCAGGATTTCCGGCTTTCCTTGGAGCACAGGTAGTACTCGCTGGCACGCACGCCAGTGGACAGGACTTTCTGGTCGTCCACGTCCACCAGTTTGTCCAGGCCCAGGCTGCCGTCTTCGTTGCGGAACCACCACGGCAGGAAGCGCCCGTTGCTGGCATCGATACCCACCACCTTGGTGTCGACATAGGCGCTGTCGTTATGGTCGATGGCGTTCTTTTCCCAGCCTATATAGGCACCGAGAATCTTCGGGTTCTGCGCGACGTTTTCCTTGATCAGGTTGATCAGCTGCTCGCGGCTGAGATTGAGCTGTGGATTGCCGTCCGCGCCCTTGCTGCCGATCAGCGCGTTGACCCGCACCAGCCCGCCGGCGATCAGCAGGGGGGCCTCGAGTTCACGCTGGATCTGGCTGACCTGGGTCTGCGCCAGGCCGACCAGTCGCTGCTCGATGACTTGCTCGAACTGAGCCTGGGTTTGCTGCTGCACCATCTCCTGGGTCCGGGCGCCGGCGAACAGGGCGTACAGCACCAGGGCAACGACCACGCTGAGGACGATGGCGCCGGCCAGGGCGGCCACGGAAAACTGGATCGACTTGAATTTCATAAGGGCTCCGGACGCAGAAATGACGTCTGCCCCGTTGTATCGGCAAGGCCCTCGCCGACCATGAGCGAGGATCGGAAAAATGACCGTTTTGTAGGCTGGCATGTCGCAAATGGACAGCTGCCGGCCGTTGTCGGGCGCGGCGGGGAGGTCTCTGTGAATTTTTTCCTACGGCGCGGTATCTGAAAACAGCGTGCTACACGTCCGTTGTATCTGGCGTCGATACACAACTGAGCCTAGGATACGCGCCATGTTTTCAGGGAGCGTTTTCATGAGTAAGAAGCAGGTTTTGGGTGCACTCACCGCTGCGTTGCTGCTGTCGGGTTGCCAGTCGGTCAACACCACCAGCGGTGGCGCTGTCGGCGTCGATCGCAAGCAGTACATGTTCAGCATGCTGTCGACCGATGAGGTCAACCAGTCCTACGCGCAGTCCTATCAACAGACGATCGGCGAGGCGAGCAGCAAGAACGTGCTGGACAAGTCCAGTGCCAATGCCAGGCGCCTCCAGGCGATCGCTAACCGGCTGATTGCCCAGGCCCCGGTGTTCCGCCCGGATTCCGCGCAGTGGAATTGGGAAGTCAACCTGATCAAGAACGATGAGCTCAACGCCAACTGCGGCCCTGGCGGCAAGATCATTTTCTACACTGGGATCATCGACAAGTTGCAGCTGACCGACGATGAAATCGCCGCGGTCATGGGGCATGAAATCGCTCACGCCTTGCGCGAGCACGGTCGTGAAGCGATGTCTAAGGCCTACGGTGTCAGTGCACTGAAGCAGATAGCCCTGATCGCCGGCGCGCCGCAGGAAGCGGTCGCCGTGGGCGACAACGGGGTCAACCTGTTGATGACCCTGCCCAACAGTCGCGGCAATGAAAACGAAGCCGACCTGATCGGCCTGGAACTGGCGGCCCGCGCCGGCTACAACCCGAACGCGGCCATCACCCTGTGGAACAAGATGAGCAAGGCTTCGGAAGGTGCGCCACCTGAATTCCTCAGTACTCACCCGGCGTCCAGCAGTCGTATTTCCTCGTTGGAAGCGGCGATTCCGAAGGTGATGCCGTTGTACCAGCAGGCCAAGAGGCCCTGATCGTCAGGCGTCGTTGTTGACGACAGGGGCGTGAACAAGCCGGCCCCCTGCAAAAGAAAGCCCCGACTGGTTCGGGGCTTTTTTGTGCTCGCAGGTTTGCCTGGAGGCGTGCCTGCTGAGGGTGTGCTTACAACCAGCCGCTGCTTTGCATGGCCTTGTACACCGCGACAATGGCCAGGATGAAGAACGCCGAAGCCGCGAGGCGGCGGATCAGGGTTAGGGGCAGTTTCTCCGCCGCGAAGTTGCCGGCCAGTACCACCGGGACGTTGGCGATCAGCATGCCGGCGGTGGTGCCGATGATGACCAGCCACAGTTCCGGGTATTGCGCCGCGAGCATGACGGTGGCGATCTGGGTCTTGTCGCCGATTTCAGCGAGGAAGAACGCGATCAGCGTGGTCAGGAAGGGGCCGAACTTGCGGGCGGTGCTGGCTTCGTCGTCGTCCATCTTGTCCGGCACCAAGGTCCAGAGCGCGGTCGCGGTAAAGCTCGCGGCGAGGATCCAGTGCAAGGTCGCGTCCGAGAAGAAGCTGCCGAACCAGGCGCCTACCGCACCGGCTGCCGCATGGTTGGCCAGGGTCGCGGCGACGATGCCGGCGATGATCGGCCAGGGTTTGCGAAAGCGCGCGGCGAGAATGAGGGCAAGCAGTTGCGTCTTGTCGCCGATTTCGGCCAAGGCAACGATCGCGGTGGGAACCAGTAGAGAATCCAGCATCAGGGCATTCCTAAGGGGCGGGTCGACACGGCTATGACACGTACAGCCTTCCCGCCCCGGGTAAGGTGTGCGTGTCATAGGTCTTGTCAAACCCTGCGGTCCGTCTGTGCGGACTCTTGGGTCGCATGCGCCATGATCTGAGGATCAAGTATGTTGACGCATGCCGGGCGAGCGTGGCGCTCGCGGGAGACTACTCCCCTAGGACGGAGCGGATTCTGCCTAGGCAAAATCCATTCGGCAAGCGTTCTTTTGCAAAAAGGTTTTCAGCCGCGCTTGGCGCTGTAGATGCGAAAACCCTGGCCTTCGGCCTTGATCGAACAAGGGCCCAGATGCTCTTCGATCAGCGGTTGATAACGCAGGAAGCTGTTGGCCACCAGCCGAAGTTCACCCCCTGTTTTCAGATGTTTGGCTGCTTTTCGCAGCAGGTTCTCTGTTGCCTGGTAGTCCGTGTGGACCCCGACATGGAACGGCGGATTGGTCAGGATGGTGTTCAAGCCCATGGGCGCGGCATCGATGCCGTCACCGGTCAGGACCTCGGCTTCCAGGCCATTGGCGGCCAGGGTCAGGCGACTGCTGGCAGCGGCGAAGGCATCGACATCCAGCAGGGTCACATTGTTATGTGGGTAGCGACGTTTGATCGCCGCGCCCAGAACCCCGGCGCCGCAACCGAAATCCAGCAGGTGGCCGCTGGGCAGTTTGTCCAGGTGTTCCAGCAACAGGGCGCTGCCGCGATCCAGGCGACCATGGCTGAACACCCCCGGCAGGCTGACCACTTTCAGCGGCCCTTCGGCCAACGGCAGTTCATATTCCTGGGCAAGGCTTTCCAGGCTGACGGCTTGTGGCGCGTTATCTACCGTCACTTGCCACAGCTGGCAGTGCCGCGCGCTGTCGAGCTTGCGCGGTTTGCCGAAGGGGTTGAGCTGCTTGGCCGCGCGTTCGATGCCGCTGCGTTTTTCCCCGACCAGGTACAGCTCGCGCCCGGCCAGGCGCGAGGCGAGGGCGTTGAGCAGGTAGTCGGTCAGTTCCTTGGACTTGGGCAGGAACAGCACGGCGTTGGCAAAGGCTTGCTCGGGGGCCGTCACGCCGAAGTGGCTGCGCCCGGCGAAGCGCGCATCCAGGGCGGCCTGATCGCCGGCGTGCCAGCACCAGCCATGGGCGCCCGGCAGGCGGCCGAGCAGGTCATCGGCGGGCAGGCCGGCCAGCAGCAGCGAGCCTTGAAACAAGTCAGCCTGACGAAGCAGTACTTCACTGCGCGGATCCATAATCTGCTCCTGGGAAAAAAGTGGCGCAGTTTATCAACTGACGACCCGCAGCGCTGTACCGCTGAAAAACGCCTGGGCGTTTTCCGCCAGCTGGCCAACGATGCGCTGCCGGGCTTCGCGGCTGCCCCAGGCGTTGTGTGGGGTCACGATCAGCCGCGGGATGTCATGGGCCAGCAGCGGGTTGCCAGCGGTCGGTGGCTCGACGCTCAACACGTCGGTGGCCGCGCCGCCCAGGTGACCGCGGCGCAGGGCGTCGGCCAGGGCCTGCTCGTCGATCAGGCCGCCACGGGCGGTGTTGACCACGAAGGCCTGGGGCTTGAGCAGGGCCAGCTCCCGGGCGCCGATAAAGTGCCGGGTGTGTTCGTTGAGTGGGCAGTGCAAGGTCAGCGCATCGACTTGCGGCAGTAGTTCATCCAGCGGTAAACGATCAGGACGGGCCGGGCGGCCGGGAATCTGCCCCAGCAGCACGCGCATGCCAAAGGCTTCGGCCAGGCGGGCGACGGCGCCACCCAGCTCACCATGGCCCAGCAGACCCAGGGTCTTGCCTTGCAGTTCGACGATCGGGAAGTCCAGCAGGCAGAACTGCCGCGCCTGCTGCCAGCGACCGTCGCTGACCGCCTGGCGGTAATCGCCGAGGCGGGTGGCGAGGTTAAGCAGCAGCATGAGGGTGTGCTGGGCCACCGATGGCGTGCCGTAGCCCTGGCAGTTGGCGACGGTGATGCCCTGGGCGCGGGCGGCGGCCAGATCGACATTGTTGGTGCCGGTGGCCGCCACCAGGATCAGTTTCAGTTCGGGGCAGGCGGCCAGGGATTCGGCATTGAGCAGCACTTTGTTGCTGATCGCCACCTGGGCTCCCTGCAGGTGCTCGACCACCTGTTCGGGGCTGGTCCGGTCATGCAGTTGCAGTTCGTCGAAGCTGTGGCGCAGCGTGCTGAGGTCGAGGTCGCCGAGGTCCAGGGAGCTGTGGTCGAGGAAGACGGCGCGGCGATTGTTAGTCATCAACTGTACCTTTTGCACGAGGGTCTGAAGGCGTAATCTGCCGAGCCTAACAGATGAAATAATTAGAAACACAGGAGTGTCCATGTACCTCGCCGAGTTCTTGACCGTCGCCCTTATTCACCTGCTCGCAGTGGCCAGCCCGGGCCCGGATTTCGCCGTCGTGGTACGCGAAAGCGTGACCCACGGTCGCCGCGCCGGCACCTGGACCGCCTTGGGCGTCGGCACCGCGATCTTCCTGCACGTGGGGTATTCGCTGCTGGGTATCGGCCTGATCGTGTCGCAGTCGATCGTGCTCTTCAACGCGCTGAAATGGGCCGCCGCCGCTTACCTGCTGTACATCGGCTACAAGGCCCTGCGGGCGCAGCCGGCGAAGCCCGCTACCGAGAATCTGCACCTGGAAGCTGGCGAGCGCACCGCGCGCGGTGCCTTCACTTCCGGCTTCGTGACCAACGGCCTGAACCCGAAAGCGACGCTGTTTTTCCTGTCGCTGTTCACCGTGGTCATCAATCCGCACACGCCCCTGGCCATCCAGGCCGGTTATGGCGTGTACCTGGCGGTGGCGACGGCTATCTGGTTCTGCCTGGTGGCGCTGCTGTTCAGCCAGCAGAAAGTCCGCGCCGGTTTTGCCCGCATGGGCCACTGGTTCGACCGCACCATGGGCGCGGTGCTGATCGCCATCGGGGTGAAGCTGGCCTTTACCGAGATGCATTGAGGCGGTCTTTCTCGTCCAGGTTTATCGGATATTTCTGATCCTTAATTGGGATTAATCGTACAATCGTCCGCTTTTATGCCACTCCGGCAGGTCGAGCCCCTTGACCGTCCGGAGAGCGCGCGAGACCGGACGCTTGATGACGATACAAAAAGTACCGCAGCAGTTGCTCTATCTGGTTTATGGCGGCAAAGAGGTTTATCGCCATGAAGCGAAATTCAGCATTCTGACGGCCCTCGACCAGAGCAAGAGTGCCGAGCCGCTGGTGATTCGAGTCATGACCGACCGCCCCGAGGATTACCGCGGCTGGCCGGTGCAAGTGGTGCCATTGAGTGAGCAAACGCTGGTCGAGTGGCAGGGTGACCAGGGCTACTACCACCGGCGCAAGGCCTGTGCCTTTGCCGAAGGCCTCGCGCTGGCGGACAAGACTCTGTTTGTCGATACCGACACCTTGTTCGAGGCCGACCCGCAGCGGCTGTTCGATCGCATCGCCCCCGGCCAGTACCTGATCGATGAAGACGAGTTTCTCTGGTCCGAGGTCCGTACCCGCCCCGAGTTCGTCAAACTCGACCGCTACCTGCAGGCCAGCGGTCAGTCGGTAGCCGACGACCAGCGTCTGTTCAACAGCGGGGTTTGTGGCCTGACGGCCGGCGATGGTCCGCTGATGCAAGCCTCGATTGCCTTGATTGACGAGTGGAGCGCCCACATCAAGGACCTGCACACCCTGGAACAGATCGCCTTGTCATTTGCCTTGCGCGGTCAATCCGTGGGCGAGAGCAAGAGTTGCATCTATCACTACTTCTCCGACAAGGACTTCTTCCACGCCATGCAAGCGCTGTTCTTCCAGCGCCATGGCGAAGCCTTCCGGCCGGAGTTGCTGCGCATGCAGCGCGAGGTCCCACGGCGTAAACCCTTGCCGTCGCTGTTTCAGCGCTCGCGGATCAAGTTCTACTTGAGGCGGCAGAACAAGGACATGCAAAAAGTCGGACGCGACCTGCTGTATGGCAGCGGCGGTCCGATCTCGCCCTATGTCGAGGCTTGCCGCCATGTCTGGTGGGATCAGGGGCTGCGCCAGATCCAGCGCCGAGGCATGAGCCAGCAGGCGCCGATTCGCGCGCTGGCGCGTGGCGAATGGCCGGCCGGGTTGCCCCGGCCGCAAAACCGCGACGTGGAAAAACGCCTGCGCCACTACCTGCAACAGCATTTGCAGCCGCACGGGCCTGCACACGGGGCTAAGTGATGGGGCCTAGCGCCTTGAACTGATTCAGGGCGCCGAGGTATTCCCGCGGAGGGTGGCCGAGCAAGCGGCAGAACATCGCGCTGAAGGCCCGGGCGCTGCCATAACCCAAGGCCGTCGCCACTTGCTGCAGGCTCTCGCCGGCGATCAAGCGTGGCAGGGCTTCCATCAGGCGCAGTTGCTGGCGCCAGGCATTGAAGCTCATGTGCAATTCCTGCTGAAACAGCCGCGCCAGCGTTCGTGAACTGGCGCCGACCTGCTGCGCCCAGTCTTCCAGGGTATTGGCATGATCCGGCATCTGCAGCAGCGCCTGGCAAATGGCTTGCAGGCGCCGGTCGCGGGGCATGGGGATATGCAGCGGCAGGTTCTCCAGGCGGGCGACTTCTTCCAGCATCAGTTGCTGGATCAGTGGGTTTTCCGCGAGTTCGCGACCCTGCACGGCCCGCAGGATCAGTTCGCGCAGCAGCGGCGTGACCGCCAGCACGCAACATTGCTGCAACGAGGGCGGCGATAGCTCGGGGGCGATGAACAGCGAACGCATGTGCACATCGCCGGCCATGAAGATTTCATGTTCCACCAGGGGCGGAATCCACACCGCGCGGGTCGGTGGCAAGACCCATGCGCCCTGGGCCGTTACCACGCGCATGGTCCCGCACACCGCGTACAGCAGTTGCGCCTCGCGATGCCGGTGCAACTCCTGGTGGGCGCCGTCGAGATAATCGCGTGGATAGGCGCTGACCGGGCCGTGCTGAAAGTGGCTGATTAACATGTCCGATCCGATGACTTTATTGTCAGGAGTACGTTTTGTAGCCAACCTAGCATAACGGCATACCTACAACGAAACAGTGTGCCGTCATGAATCAGTCTCGAAACGTAATCCGCTACATCAACGCCGCCCATGTGATCGATCACATGTTCATGCTGATCTTCCCCGCCGCCGTGCTCGGGATGACCCGGGCCTTCGACCTGGACTATGCCGCGCTGATCGGACTTTCCCTGGGTGGCTTCATTGCCTTCGGCGCCTGTTCGCTACCGGCCGGCTGGCTGGGCGACCACTGGAGCCGGCGACAGATGATGCTGCTGTTCTTCTTCGGTATCGGCGCCTCGGCGATTTTCACCGGCCTGAGCAGCAGCCCGACGATGCTGGTGGTCGGCCTGACGCTGATGGGGGTGTTTGCCGCGATCTACCACCCGGTGGGCACGGCGATGCTGGTGGCCTATGCGCAGAACCGCGGGCGGGAGATCGGCATCAACGGCATGTGGGGCAATCTCGGCGTGGCCTTTTCGGCACTGATCACCGGGCTGCTGGTGGCGCATTTCGGCTGGCGTTCGGCGTTCATCCTGCCGGGCGTGGTGGCGATTGCCCTGGGCCTGGGGTTTGCCTGGCAGGTGCGTGAAGAAGCCATCCCGGCACGGCCTCATGTGCGGCTCAAGGGCGCGGACGGCCAGCGTATTTCCATGGCCATGGTGTTTGGCGTCCTGGCCCTGGCAACCGCGACCGGTGGGGTGGTGTTCAACGCCACCACCATGACCTACCCGAAGCTGTTCCAGGAGCGCCTGCAGGACCTGTTCGCTTCGCCGCAGACCCTGGGCCTGGTGGTCAGTCTGGCGTATGCCTTCGGCGCTGTGGCGCAACTGAGCATTGGCCGGGTGCTGCATCGCTTCAGTCTGAAATGGCCCTTTATCTTCTTGACCCTGTGCCAGGCGCCGCTGCTGTTCGGCCTGGCCGAGGTCGAGGGCTGGTCGGTCATCGTCCTGGGAGCGGCCTTTATGTTCGTGGTGTTCGGGCAGGTCACGGTGAACGATGCCATGGTCGCCAACTTCGTTGCCCCGCAGTGGCAGTCCCGGGTGTTTGCCTTGCGCTATTGCCTGTCGTTTGGCGCGAGCGCCACGGCGATTCCGTTGATTGCCTTTGTCGAACCGCGCCAGGGGCTGGCCGGGCTGTATCTGATCCTGAGCGGTTTCGCTGCGCTGACCTTCGCCGCCGCGTTGATCTTCCCGCGTACCCCGGCGGAGGCCGCTGCGGGGCAGGCCGCTTGAGGGGGCACAGGAGTGTCTTCGCGTGAATCCACGGTCGCGCGAATGCTGGCTTGGAGCTAGCATTCGTACGGCTCTGCAAATCATTCCTTTGGCTGATTTGGCAGAGCCAGCGGCGCTCTAGAGTGAGCGTTCTTCAGCCACGACCGTGCAGTCACGAAAAGGGATGCTTATGTTGCAGACTCGCGTTATTCCGCCAGCCGAAGGCGCCTACCAATACCCGCTATTGATCAAGCGGCTGCTGATGTCCGGCACCCGTTACGAGAAGACCCGTGAAATCGTCTACCGGGACAAACTGCGTTACAGCTACCCAACCCTGATCGAGCGCGTGGCCAGGCTGGCGAACGTGTTGACGGCTGCCGGGGTCAAGGCCGGGGATACCGTGGCGGTGATGGACTGGGACAGCCATCGCTATCTGGAGTGCATGTTCGCCATCCCGATGATCGGTGCGGTGATCCACACCATCAACGTGCGTCTGTCGCCGGAACAGATCCTGTACACCATGAACCACGCCGAGGACCGCTTCGTGCTGGTCAACAGCGAGTTTGTCGGGCTCTACCAGGCGATCGCCGGGCAACTGAGCACGGTGGAGAAAACCCTGCTGCTGACCGACGGCCCGGACAAGAGCGCCGACCTGCCCAACCTGGTGGGCGAATACGAGCAGCTTCTGGCGGCTGCCAGCACCCAGTACGCTTTCGAGGATTTCGACGAAAACTCGGTGGCCACCACCTTCTACACCACAGGCACCACCGGCAATCCGAAGGGCGTGTACTTCACCCATCGCCAGCTGGTGCTGCACACCATGGGCGTGGCGGTGATCATGGGCAGCATCGACAGCGTGCGCCTGCTGGGCACCAGCGATGTGTACATGCCCATTACCCCGATGTTCCATGTGCATGCCTGGGGCCTGCCTTATGTGGCGACCATGCTCGGCCTCAAGCAGGTCTATCCCGGCCGTTACGACCCGGAGCTGCTGGTGGAGCTGTGGCGCAAGGAAAAGGTCACCTTCTCCCATTGCGTGCCGACCATCCTGCAGATGCTGCTCAATGCCAAGGCGGCCCAGGGCACGGATTTCGGCGGCTGGAAGATCGTCATCGGCGGCAGCGCGCTCAACCGTGCGCTGTACGAGGCCTCCAAGGCCAAGGGCATTCAGCTGACGGCGGCCTACGGCATGTCGGAAACCGGGCCGCTGGTGTCCTGTGCCCACCTCAACGAAGAACTGCTGGCGGGCACCGAGGATGAGCGCACTACCTACCGGATCAAGGCCGGCGTGCCCGGACCTCTGGTGGAGGCGGCGATTGTCGATGGCGACGGCAACTTCCTGCCGGCCGATGGCGAGACCCAGGGTGAGCTGGTGCTGCGCGCACCCTGGCTGACCGAAGGCTATTTCAACGAACCGCAGAAGGGCGCGGAGCTGTGGGAAGGCGGCTGGCTGCACACCGGCGACGTGGCGACTCTCGACGGCATGGGCGTGATCGATATTCGCGACCGGATCAAGGATGTGATCAAGACCGGAGGCGAGTGGGTATCGTCCCTGGCCCTGGAAGACCTGATCAGCCGCCACCCGGCGGTACGCGAAGTAGCAGTGGTGGGTATTCCCGATCCGCAGTGGGGCGAGCGCCCGTTTGCCTTGCTGGTGGTCCGTGAAGGGCATGCGATCGAGGCCAAGGAGCTCAAGGAACATCTCAAGCCGTTTGTCGAACAGGGGCACTTGAGCAAGTGGGCGATTCCCAGCCAGATCGCCCTTGTTACTGAAATTCCCAAGACCAGTGTCGGCAAGCCCGACAAGAAGCGCATCCGCCTCGACATCACCGAATGGCAGGCCAACAACAGCACCTTTCTTTCGACGCTATAAACACCCTCTACCGTGCCCGAAAGGGCACGGTAGAGCCCACCAAGCAAGCGCTTGCCTTGTCAAATCCGAATTTTCAGCCATCCTTGCCGTGCCGGCATTTGCCGGACTGGCGAAAGGACCGTTCCAGAGTGGTTGGAGGCTACAAATCACACTTTAGAGGGATCAAGCCGTACCACCTGCTGGCTATAGTCCGCCCAAGGATTTTTAAGAACGGGGCAACCGCACAACATGGGGCGATGCAACTTTGAACGACTTCGGGGCTGACTGGGTTCCGCCCGTTCAGAGCGTTTTTAAAAGTGCTCACTGCCATAACAATAAAGCACATGGAGTAGCGTCGATGACATCAGTAAACCAGTTCTGGCGCCGGGCGAAACTGCCTCTGGCCGTCAGTCTCGCCTCTACGCTCGCCGGACCTGCCTTCGGCGTCAGTTTCAACATCGGTGAAATCGAAGGTCAGTTCGACTCTTCTCTATCGCTGGGTGCGAGCTGGTCTACCCAGAGCCCCAACAAGAATCTGATTGGTGTCAACAACGGCGGCCATGGCCTGTCCCAGACCTCCGACGATGGCCACGCTAACTTCAAAAGCGGCGAAACCTTTTCCAAGATCTTCAAGGGTATCCACGACCTTGAATTGAAATACGGCGATACCGGCGTCTTCGTCCGTGGCAAGTACTGGTATGACTTCGAGCTCAAGGACGAAAGCCGCGAGTTCAAGGACATCAGCGACAGCAACCGCAAGGAAGGCGCCAAGTCCTCCGGTGGGCAGATCCTCGACGCCTTCATCTATCACAACTACTCGATCGCCGAGGAGCCGGGTTCCGTGCGCTTGGGCAAGCAAGTCGTGAGCTGGGGTGAAAGTACCTTCATCGGCGGCGGCATCAACTCGATCAACCCGATCGACGTATCGGCTTTCCGCCGCCCTGGCGCGGAGATCAAGGAAGGCCTGATCCCGGTCAACATGTTCTACGTTTCCCAGAGCCTGACCGACAACCTCTCGGCCGAAGCCTTCTATCAGCTGGAGTGGGACCAGACCGTCGTCGACAACTGCGGCACCTTCTTCTCCCAGCCGGACATCATCGCCGACGGTTGCAGCGACAACCTGCGCGTGTTGAACAAGCGCTCGACCATTCCGTCGATTGCCCTGGGGCCACTGGCCGCCGCGGGCGTCGACGTCAATCAGGAAGGCGTGCTGGTGCGTCGCGGACCGGACCGCGATGCACGGGACAGCGGGCAGTGGGGCGTGTCCTTCAAGTACATGTACGAGCCGCTCGACACCGAGTTCGGCGCGTACTTCATGAACTACCACAGCCGTGCGCCGATCTTCAGCGCCACCGGTGCTCCGCAGTCGGTCTTCGACCGTGTCGCGGCCTTGCCTCCAGCGTTCCGCGCCTTGGGCCCACTGGTGGTGGCGGGCAGCTCCGAGTACTTCGTCGAGTACCCTGAGGACATCCGCCTCTATGGCCTGAGCTTCTCCACCACCTTGCCTACCGGTACCGCGTGGAGCGGTGAGATCAGCTATCGCCCGAACGCTCCGGTGCAGCTGAACTCCACCGATATCCTGTTCGCCGGTGTTCGCCCCCTGGGCGGCACCCTGGCCAATGCCTCGTTGCTCGACGGCTCCCCGGGTCAGGACCTGCACGGCTATCGCCGTAAAGAGATTACCCAACTCCAGACCACCTTCACCCACTTCTTCGATCAGGTCATGGGCGCGAGCCGCCTGACCCTGGTTGGTGAAGTCGGCCTGACCTACGTGGGCGGCCTGGAAAGCACCTCCAAGGTTCGTTATGGCCGCGATCCGGTCTATGGCCCGGGCGAACTGCCTGCCACCGGCAGCCTGGACACCTGCTCGCAGATCCTCAACACCAGCACCATCAACGGCGCGGGTCCAGGCGCGGCGACCAACAATCGCAGCCGCAACTGCAACGACGACGGTTTCACCACCTCGACTTCCTGGGGTTATCGCGGTCGTGCCATCTGGGAATACAACGACGTGTTCGCCGGTGTGAACCTCAAGCCGAACGTGGCCTGGTCCCATGACGTCAGCGGTTACTCGCCTGGCCCTGGCGGCAACTTCGAGGAAGGTCGCAAGGCCATCAGCCTGGGCGTGGATGCCGAGTACCAGAACACCTACACCGCGAGCCTGGCGTACACCAACTTCTTCGACGGCAAGTACACCACCGTGGATGACCGCGACTTCGTGGCCCTCAGTTTTGGCGTGAACTTCTAAGCACTGCATTTTCAGGAAGAACAAGAATATGAAAGTAACCAAGAGTCTGTTGCAGGTCGGTGTCCTCGGGCTGTCGCTGCTGGCGACCGGGGTCATGGCCGCGGTCTCGGCCGATGAAGCGGCCAAGCTGGGTACCTCCCTGACGCCGATGGGCGCGGAAATGGCCGGTAACTCAGCCGGCACCATTCCGGCCTGGAAAGCCTTGCCGACCAACGCCGGCAGTGTGGATAGCAAGGGTTTCCTGTCCAACCCGTACGCCAGCGAGCAGCCGCAGTTCACCATCACCGCGCAGAACGTCGAGCAGTACAAGGACAAGCTGGCGCCGGGGCAGTACGCGATGTTCAAGCGTTACCCGGAAACTTTCAAAATGCCGGTCTATCCGACTCATCGTGGTGCCACGGTGCCTGCCGAGGTGTTCGCCGCGATCAAGGAAAATGCCACCAAGACCAACCTGGTCAGCGGCGGCAACGGCCTGGAAAACTTCAAGACCGCCATTCCGTTCCCGATTCCGAAAAGCGGCGTGGAAGTCATCTGGAACCACATCACCCGCTATCGCGGCGGCAGCGTGACCCGTCTGGTGACCCAGGCGACGCCACAGGCCAATGGCTCGTTCAGCCTGGTGTACTTCCAGGACCAGTTCGTGTTCCGCGACAAGATGAAGGACTACGATCCGGCGAACCCGGGCAACATCCTGTTCTACTTCAAGCAGAAAGTGACCGCGCCGGCACGTCTGGCCGGTGGTGTGCTGCTGGTGCACGAAACCCTCGACCAGGTGAAGGAACCGCGTTCGGCCTGGGTCTACAACGCCGGCCAGCGTCGTGTGCGTCGCGCCCCGCAAGTGTCGTATGACGGTCCGGGTACCGCCGCCGACGGTCTGCGTACTTCCGACAACCTCGACATGTACAACGGTGCGCCGGACCGCTACGACTGGAAGCTGGAAGGCAAGAAGGAGATGTACATCGCTTCCAACAGCTACAAGCTCGACTCGCCGCAACTGAAGTACGCCGACATCATCAAGGCCGGCCACATCAACCAGGACCTGGCGCGCTACGAGCTGCGCCGTGTCTGGCACGTGGTCGCGACCCTGAAGGAAGGTCAGCGCCATATCTACGCCAAGCGTGACTTCTACATCGATGAAGACACCTGGCAGGCCGCGGTGATCGACCACTACGACGGTCGTGGCCAGCTGTGGCGCGTGGCCGAGGCGCATGCCGAGAACTACTACGACAAGCAAGTGCCGTGGTACGCCCTGGAAACCCTCTACGACCTGCAGTCCGGCCGTTACCTGGCACTGGGCATGAAGAACGAAGAGAAATCGGCCTATGACTTCGGCTTCACTGCCACCACCAGCGACTTCACCCCGGCGGCCCTGCGTCAGGATGGCGTTCGTTAACCCGCGGTAAATCGAGGCGCATCCTCGATCGACGCCCCGACTGGTTCGGGGCGTTTTTTATTGTCTGCGTTTTTCTACAAGACACGGGGGTGGCCTCTGTAGAAGCGAGCGTGCTCGCGAAAAAACTCCAGACAATGCCACCTCCCGGTAAAACCGCGCTGCCTTTATCGCGAGCAAGCTCGCTTGTATGTCTTAAGGTGGGCCTGTCGGGGTGGAGAGACTTAACTCGCTTCTGCAAGCCAGACGGTAGGAGAATTCCCCCACTCTCGCGTTCATCACAAGCGCCGATAAGGAATCCATCGGCTTGAGTAGCCCCTCAAGACCGACCATATCTACAAGCCTGCGCCAAACGCGAGTCCCCGACAGGTCGTTTTATCTTGTCCGCGGGAGCGTCTCATGACAATACAAACACCCATCGTTGGCATCGATGTCGCCAAAGAAAGCCTGAGCCTGTATCGCCTCGACACTCAGCAAGCCAGCACGTTAGCCAACGCTCGAAGCACGATT
>NZ_OBDX01000062.1:0-6293 GCF_900215185.1 Pseudomonas sp. LAMO17WK12:I10
TGTTGACGCCGGGGCAAGCTTCGGAATATGAGCAAGCCGTAGCCCTGATTGACGGTTTCACCTGCGAAGCCGTATTGGCAGACAAAGGCTATGACTGCGCCGCCTTCGTCGATGCGATCCAGTGCAGAGGGGTTGAGGCCGTGATCCCATCCAAAAGGAATCGTCTGTACCCTCGCACACTGGATCGGCATCTGTACAAGGCGCGCAACCTGGTGGAGCGTTTCTTCTTGAAGCTGAAGCAGTTCCGTCGGGTAGCGACCCGATATGAGCGACTAGCCAGGAACTATCAGGCGATGTTGAGCCTCGTGTCAGCCGTCATTTGGCTGGCCTGATTGAGAACGCCCTGTAGGCTTACCCGATGGCTTTCTGCACATCTACTCAGGCGCCCTCTATTTTTCAATGCTCGCTGCCCATTCAGCATAAATACCAGCCGGCCCCTCATGCCCATTAACAAACCACGCGTCAACAGCAGAAGAAGTTAAGTCATGTGTGCACGCGGGAGCAATCAAATGAATAGGCAACCCATCCTTTTCCTCAATCCCCGCCATGTGCAATGTCTCCTGCAACTGGGCCCAAGGAAGCGCTGGAAAAACCTGCCCTTCGCATCGCTCCCCTGCACAGGAAATCCTTACAAGATGACCGGACTCATACATGGCGAAGACCCCATCATCTTCCAGATTAAATTTGGGATGTTGAAAACCCGCCCAAAAAGCAGGAATGACGGCACTTACGCTAACGCCACCACCACGTAAAGCTTGATATATCATCCACAACCAGTCCATCGGAACAGCCCATGAAATTAGCCCTCGCCTTCCGAGCGGAGCAAATGCATAAGCCCACCCCTTCAATCCGCCGTACCGTCCCATCAGTGCCATCCTTGCAGTGTCATGCTGCTGTTCTTCGTTTAAACCATCCGCTGGACGGCCCACAACCGCAAATCTGGCAAGACTGTTAGAGACTACTACCACCGCTTCCACCGTAGAGTCGACCGATACTGGTCGAGGACCAAAGACCTCCCGCACACCAGTAGCAATGTGCCACCACTCATTTGAACCCACACTTAGCGCTTTGAAAGACTTCGTTACCCCCTCCCTCGACACTGCAAAAGAGTCCAAGCAGATCCCGATTCCGATTTTTCCCGCTCTTGGCTGCATAACCTCCCCCCCGATGTGAGGGGCTCCAACGTACTGTAGGGGGCCCAACTTACCTCTAAGCAGTCAAGGCACGCAGATCAATAGGCGACACAAAATAGCGATAAATTGAATCGCAAAATTTCTCAAAAACCGCAAGGATCCTAACTGCATGGCATACGCGTGCCTGCCATTAAAAATACAAGAAAATGCCAACATTTTCCGCTGCTACACTGCGCGCACAGGGAGGTAAAAAATGCCTGACCTCAATACAACACTTTGGAAACCAGCCCCGCACTCCAGCCATGAAATTGTAGAGACCAATAGCCATTCTAGGCTCCTGCCCTTAATACATATGGCTAGGTCGATAAACAGCTGGGAAGAAGAGCACCTTCCCATTCCTCCAACAAACGCAGGAAAGGATCTGTTTTTTCGAATTGTCCTCAGCTATACCAGTTCCGAAAGCAAGGCATTGAAAAACCTGTATTGGGACAGTGCTCACGCCTCCAGTGGAATACGGAAGACGTTACGCCATCTTGAAACTACCGGATGGCTCAGCAGACAACCACTGCCCGAAGACATGCGGTGCCGTACACTTGTGGCCACTCAAAAATTTGAATCCCTGATAGAAAGCTATCTGCGTATGCTTTCGGACAAGGTATCGGAAGCCTCAACCGCTCTTTCATCATTTCCATCCAGCAAATACATCCCTTATGAACCCTGGAAAATTCTTATCGTTGACGATGACCCAGATGTCCATGATGTAACTTATTTGGTATTGGCCGATCTAAAATTCGAAGGAAAAGGGCTTCACTTTCTACATGCACATAATGCTGTAGAAGCAGCTGAAATATTCAAAGACCACCCCGACATATCTGTTGCGCTTATCGATGTAGTCATGGAGTCTGAAGACGCCGGTCTACGCCTAGTGCGAAAAATACGTGACGAAATTAATAATAGCTTTGTTCGTTTAATTTTACGCACTGGCCACCCAGGAATTGCGCCCGAGCGAGAAATCGTTGCTGAGTACGACATTCATGATTACAAAACGAAAACCGAACTATCCTCCCAGCGACTAAACACCGTTGTAACCTCAGCGCTGCGCTCCTATAGAGACATAATCACCATCGAGCAAAGATCTCAGGCAATGGCCAGACTTCTCAGCGCAAGTGAAGCCATTCAGAGCACCTCATCCATTAAAGAGTTTGCAAGAGTCATTCTTGAAACTGCTCATAGCCTTCTTCGAGCTCATCGACCATCTAAAACCAGCTATAATGGCATGGTACTAGACTCCAGCGAAACAGGCAGCCGAATCCTTGTTTCATCAGGACGGTTTCTTAGTTGTGAAAACAAAATGCTATTGGAATCTCACCCAGAATTAGGAAAGCATCTAATAGGAAATCTGCCTATCAGGGTAAGTGATAATTTTGTAGTCATTCGCGTCGAGTCTGAATATACTCGTTCGCGCTACCAAATACTGCTTGAAACCGATCTAAATTTAACAAGCACCGACCTGGAACACCTACATATCTTCCATGACAAGGCGAAAACTAAATTAGACATAATCCTTCTGAGCCTACATAACCAGTCAATGCAGGAGCGCGCGAGGAACATGCTTGTAAAGCTTGCCTGCCAAGACCGCGTCACAGCTGAACAGGTTGAAAGCATCGAACGCTATACAGCCCACCTGACTGAAATGGTGCTAAGCAATAAGCTTCAACCCTCGAAATCGCTAAAGACTGTAGAGATTGATTTCGTCGATGCCGCTGCAACGTATTCGCCCTTGCCATTGATAAAGGAACAAATTGCCTCCCAGGGAAACCAATCCCCCTCAGAACTAGCCATGCGTATAGTTTCTGCTGCAAAATTATTTGAAGAGGTCAGTAGACTGTCTTCCATCGACGCTCCTCTGGGAATAGACCAAGTACTTGTAAAATTGAGTGAGTTATTCACATATCATGCCGATCCAGACATGATGATTTCGCTATTCCTTCATAACCAACAGCGCTCCGAAAGCGATCGTACCTCCTGATATCAACAGCGAAAGGCTACTTTCCATGCACAAAGCCAAGGAATTAGTAAGGACTGCAGTTAAAATCACAGGACGCTTCCGCCTGACCTCAAAATTTTTATTCGGCGGAGCGATTTTAGCTGTACTCTTGCTCATCTGCACTAGTTACCTATTGTACTCTATTGCAAACTCAGTGAGTTTGCTGGAGAAGGAAACAAAATCTTTAGAACTCTTGCAGGGACAAACAAACTTATGGCACAGCTTTCTTCCAACCCCTAATGAAGCGCCGGTATTTAAGACCATCGATAAAGATTTCATATCAAAATTTTCGGAAGCATTCAACACCAAGGATGACGACCTTCGCCCGCATCACCTAGCCGCAACGATTCAACGACTTAACAACCTAAATGAAAATCCTTCTTTCGAGAAAGATTTCATCACATACTTGATACTTTCCCATAGCATTTTGGAAAGACTCCAACAAGAATCTCAACATTCTCATTTGATATCCAACAAACAAATTTCCACCAACATTCTTCTGTTATATGTTTATCTCCCGTACATTTTAGACAATACCGCCAGGCAACTGGCTATTTTATCTGCGAGAGACCCAAAACTTGATCACTATATAGTTGGCTTAGAATTCATCGTACTTGATGGTTTACGGCGAGTTAATCAGCACCTTAACAATCTCGAAAACCAACACACAGTCAACACCGCCCTCTACACCCAACTGACATTATATTCCGACGAATTAGAGAGGTTCCAAGTTAAATTATCTCTTGGTCATCACCCGTCCCCACCCAGCATAGAAAAAGGCATAACCTTACTTGAAGAGCTCAGGATAGCAACTCTAAAAGAAGTGGACCAACAAATTGCGAGGCAAAACTTTTTATTCATACTAACGCTATTGGCGCTAATTGCCTTGGTGATCATTTTGGCGCTAATCGCGACAGGAACCGTTCTTGGCATCACCAATGCCCTTAATGCAATAGAAACCGCAAGTCGACTATTCAGCTCGGGCCAGCTAGACGCACGAATACAAACCAAGTCATCAGATGAATTCTTCAAGATATCCGATAATTTCAACAAAATAGCCGAAAATTTTAACAGACTACTAACACAGCAACGCGAGACAAGCAAGATTCATCAAATAGCGCTTGAGCGCCAGGTACAAGAACGTACAACGGAGCTTGCCCTGGCCAATAAAGAGCTCTCCATGACCATAAAAACACTTAACAAAACACAAGACAAGATAATAGAAAGGGAAAAAATGGCCGCTCTCGGCACGCTTGTCGCTGGCGTAGCTCACGAAGTAAATACACCTATTGGATTGGCCTATACTGCAGCCACTCACCTTCAAGACAAATTTAACCAATTCTTCTTACCCCAATCGCTCTTTCTTCCCCAAGATGCGGATCAATTTCTTTCAGCCATGAAAAATAGTCTACATTACACCATCAGCAATCTTGAGCGCGCAGCAGTTTTAATTGAAAGCTTCAAACAGGTTGCAATAGACAGAAGCAATGACAAACCTCGCCCATTTAACATTTCTAAAACACTTACCGAAATTGCACGCACACTATCTCCGATACTGCGCAATGGAAACCATCAAATACAAATTATAACTCCGACAGCAATTTATATAGAAAGCTTACCTGGGGCATTCGGGCAGGTCGTGACAAATATTGTTTTGAATGCGGTTACCCATGCTTTTGAGGGTACTCACGGAGGCACTATTAAAATTGAAGCAAGCATGACAGAGCCTGACACACTAATGATGATTATTTCTGATGACGGCAAAGGCATGCCTCCGGAAACCTGTGCACGTGTCTTCGATCCTTTTTTTACCACTAAACGTGGACGCGGAGGGTCTGGTCTCGGTTTACATATTTCTTGGAATCTCATCACCCAGAGTTTGCGCGGAACCATTAGCTGCTCTAGCACCGTGGGTGTAGGTAGCACCTTTACTCTAATGCTGCCCAAAACTCTAGAGGAGCCTTGAAGGAGCTCGGGTCTTATTGCAAACTAGGAATCGCGTGGCTATGGTTATGCTTTTCGATAGATAATTTTCAGCCCTCATTGGGTCGAGACGAAAGTCATCCGTCGTCTGTATTACGGTTAATATTCTCCTCCCTGATCACGCAGGGGAAGGGAATAACTACATTGTTCATCTTTGAGTTCTAAACAGAGCTATCGATGCGCTCTTGCCAGGATAAACTTACTAGGCAGTATACGAAAAGTAATGTCGCAAACACCTGATAGTGCAAGCCAATGAGACCATCGCGCCAAAACTTTTCGCCAGTTTGTCGTAACGGGTACCGACTCGCCGGTTCTCTTTCAGCCAGCCAAACATGCGCTCAATGATGTTGCGCTGTCGGTACTTTGGCTTATCGAATAGCCTTGGCAACCCAGGTTTTGGCTTACGCTTCATGGTGCGTAAAGGGATCACCGGCTGCATCCGGTAACGGTCGCAATAGCGGCGCAGGTGTTCGGCGTCGTAGCCCTTGTCCGCCAACAACCAACGGCAACGCTTTTGAGGTCTACCAGGCTGGCTACTGGGTATTTGAACTTGATCGAGCAAGGGTTGAGCGTGTGTAATGTCACTGACTTGCCCTCCCGATAAGGTAAAACAAAGAGGGATCCCGTTGGCATCGCAAAGCATATGAATTTTGGTCGTGAGACCTCCGCGGCTGCGGCCCAGTACATGATCTAGCGGTTCTTCAGCCCCCCCTTTTTTCCCGGCGCCAGAAGAGGCTCGGGTTGCGCGTACCGCGGTGGAGTCGATCATCCAGGTGTCCAGGTCAATCAACCCTTGCTCGTTGAGCCTGATATGCAAACGCTTGAGCATCTGGTCAAACGTGCCTCGATTTCGCCAGTCTCGAAAGCGCTGATAAACCGTCGACCAAGGGCCGAATCGCTCAGGCATTTCGCGCCTGCGGCGCCTGAACACAACACCCATAGGATGCCGTTGAGCATCAGTCGGTCGTCGTTTCGTGGGCGTCCGGTTTTCTGATCCTGGGTGATTAGATCCTCGATCATTTCCCAAGATGAATCGCTGAGCTCGTATCGCTTTGCCATCAGGGACTCCTGCCGTTGATGGCGGCGATTTTAACCATTTCGGTGTTTCAAGGGATTTCGTACAGGGCCTA
>NZ_OBDX01000030.1:0-85906 GCF_900215185.1 Pseudomonas sp. LAMO17WK12:I10
AGATGTCTCGCTCTTCAGTGACCCGCTTGAGTTCCGCTCGCAGTCGACGCAGTTCAGCGTGCTGGTCATCGTCTTGCTGCCGTTCTTCTTGAGGTTTGCTGTAGCGCTTTATCCACGCATAGAGGCTATGCGTCGACACACCAAGACGGGCCGCTACGTCAGCGACGGGAAGCTTCTTTTCGGTCACTTGATTGACCGCTTGGATTTTGAATTCTTCGGGATAACGCGGGTTGCTCATGGCACCTCCTGATTGGCCTCATTTTAAGGCATGGAGGTGTCTACGAAACCCGGGGCGATTCACCTCAACCTCATTGGCAACGCCACTGGCCTGAGTAAGAACCAGAGCTTTCGCAACACCAATGGTGTTTACATGAAGCTCAACAATTTCCGGCGCTGGGACCCGAGCTATACCAACTCCGGTCGTACTGGTCTTGCAAAAGGCAACAAGGATGAAGAGCTGGTATGGCTGGAGTTCGCTAACAACCCCAAACGACTCGCCGAAGTCGTGGCCGCCATCAACGCCAACGTCGAGCCCGGCACAACTACCCCTATAAATTTAAATGAAGAGGAAGAACCGGGCTTCTTCGAGGCTGAGGAAGGCAAGGTGCTCACCCGAGTGCATCGGGTACGGGAAAGGGACAAAAAGCTCGTCAAACACAAAAAGGACGAAGCCCTCAAGAAACACGGTGAACTCAAGTGCGAAGCCTGCGGCTTCAACTTCAGCAAAACCTATGGTGCGGATATCGAAGGCATCATAGACATTCACCACACTAAGCCACTGCACACACTCCAGCCCGGCGACAAAACCAAGCTCACTGACCTGGCGTTGCTATGCGCTAACTGTCATCGCGTGGTGCATTCGCGACGTAAGTGGCTGAGCGTGTCTGAGGTAAAGGCACGCTATCAAACCAATCGCGAGTGAGCGGTATTTCTACATCGCCCGTTTGCTAGTGGTTCCAGGTTGGGTCATCTCATTGTTGGCCAGCTACGTTGCCCCTTGTGCAGCGGGCTACTTGGTCGCTTACTTGATCGCCTACTTGGTCGCTTTGGCTGAGACCGGCCGAGGCTCGATTGCCAGCGATGGGCTTGAAAGGCTGCGTTTATCCAATCAATACACAGTCATCGTTAACGACCATCGCGAGCAATCGAGCGTCGACCGGCTGCTCCTACAAGGGATCACCTTCGCCTAGCTGATCGGCAGTAGTGATCCAGGTTTGCTAATCCGCAGCACTCAAGGCGGCGCGATACAAACATCACGCCAACGAACCACTCCCCAACAACCCCAACTTCTCCGGATTACGCATGATAAAAACGCGATTCACCCTTCCCCCCGCGTCATACCCAAAACTCACCACCGCCACCACCTCCCCCTCTCCTCTTAACACCACTCCACGCCCACCATTGATCTCCACCTCCTGCCACTGATACGCCCGCCAGTACTTGCTCAACGACTCCCCCACAAACCCCAGCACCGCCTCCAGCCCATACAAGGTCTCGCGAATGGCGCTGGCTTTGCCGCCGCCGTCGGCGCAGAGCTCAACGTCTTCGGAGAGCATGGCGGCCAGGCTTTGGGTCGAGCCGCTGGTGATGGCGCTGTGGAAGGCGCTCAGCAGTTGTTGCTGGCGTGAAGGTTCCGGCTGGTAGCGCGCCTGGGTGTTGCCCAGGCTGGCTTTGGCGCGGGACACCAGTTTGCGGCAGGTGGCTTCCTGGACGCCGAGGGTTTGTGCGACTTGGGGGTAGTCCAGGTCGAAGATGTCGTACAGCAGGTAGGCGGCGCGTTCCTTGGGGGTCAGGCGTTCGAGCAAAAGCAGGAAGGCGGTGGACAGCGACGAGGCCAGTTCGTGGCTCTGTTCGGGGGAGTGGTGATGCAGGCTGTGGATCGGTTCCGGCAGCCAGGTGCCGATGTATTGCAGGCGCGAGCGCTGGGCCGAGCGCAGCAGGTCGATGCAGTGCCGGGTGCAGGCGGTGGTCAGCCAGGCGGCCGGGGTGGCGATGGAGGCCTTGTCGGCCTCCAGCCATTTGATGAACAGGTCCTGCACCACGTCCTCGGCCTCGGCGCGCGAGCCCAGGAGGCGGTAGGCCAGGCCCAGCAGGAAGCTGCGACGGCTTTCGAACACCGTCGTGTCATCGATTCGATCCATCCTCAGTGCCTCGACACCTGCAAGCGATTCCACAGGTTGATCATGCCGATATCGGCCGTCAAGGCGGCGATCTGCGCTTCGCTGAAATGTTCGCGCAGGGCGGCGCGCAACGGGCCGAAGTCGGTGTCTTCGCGCAGCACGGTGAGGGCTTCGGTCCAGGCCAGGGCGGCGCGTTCGGCGGCGCTGAAATCGCTGACATGGCGCCAGACCACCAGGCGGTCCAGGCGCTCGTTGCTTTCGCCGTCTTCACGGGCTTCGCGGGTGTGCATCTTCACGCAGAAGCCGCACTGGTTGATCTGCGAGGCGCGCAATACCACCAGGTGGTGCAGCTTGCGCGCCAGGCCGTGGGCGTCGATCAGGCCGTGGACCTGGCCCAGGCTTTCGAAGATCTCGGGGATGGTTTGCAGCAGGTTGACGGCTTGGGTCGGGTGGCTGGATGACATGAGGTGGCTCCGTTATTTGAGGGATACACCGACATGACGGGCCAGGTGGGTGGTTTGTGACGGGGGGGCGGAAAAATAATTCGGGCTCCGATAAGGCGGCTCAAACCGCCTGAGGATTCAGCGCATAAAACTCATGCAGCTTGGCCTGCAGAAGCTTCTTGTCCGGCAGTTGTGTCTGGTACTCGGCAATCAATGCGGGTGAGAGTGAGCGGTTGAGGGCGTACTCGACCACCTCGTCGTCCTTGCTGGCACAGAGCAGCACGCCCAGGGCCGGGTTCTCATGGGGTTTGCGCACCTGGCGGTCCAGCGCTTCCAGGTAGAAATCCAGCTTGCCCAGGTATTCCGGCTCGAAGCGCCCGACCTTGAGCTCGATGGCCACCAGACAATTCAAGCCGCGATGGAACAGCAGTAGATCCAGCACGAAATCACGCCCGCCAACCTGCAAGGGATAGCGCGAAGCGACAAAGCAGAAGTCGCGGCCCATTTCGATCAGAAAGTCTTTGAGTTGCCGCACCAGCCCCTGATGCAAATCCGCTTCGTTATGCCCCGGGGCCAGGTCGAGAAACTCCACCACATAGGCATCCTTGAACACCTTCAACGCCTCGGGATGAATTTGTCTCAACACTGTCGAGACTTTTGCCGGTTGGGTCAGTGAGCGCTCGAAGAGGGCCGATTTGATCTGGCGCTCCAGTTCCCGGGTTGACCATTGTTCCTGGATCGTCATGCGTAGGTAGAACTCGCGCTCTTCTGGCCGCTTGCCTTGCGCAAGAATGATCAGGTTCTGGGTCCAGGGTAATTGTGTCAGCAGTGCTGACACTTTCTCCTCGCCTCGATAAACCTCATAGAACTGCCGCATGCGGAACAGGTTACGCCGGGTAAAACCCCGCAACCCCGGCTGCTGCCGCGCAAGATAATCCGCCAGTTGCTGAACCACTCCATCGCCCCACTCCGCCGCCTCGATCTTGCGGCTGATATAGGCACCGACCTGCCAATACAGCTCCACCAGTTCGGTGTTCACCGCCCGCATCGCCCGTTGGCGCGCGGCGGCGATCATTTGCGCCACTTCGTTGAAGGCCGCATCGGTGGATGGCAGTGCTTGATTCATAAAATGGGTCCTGCCTGAAGGATGTAGTCCACCATCATCAGGCGGCCCTCAATCAACGTGCAGTCAGCCGCTTCTCTTTCTATTGAGCGAAATTTCCTGGATTGAGCAACGCCGACAGCCCTATCACCCCGGCATACACTCAAAATCCCGCACGCTCGCCACCTGCTTCCCCTCCCCGTCATACAACCTCGCCCGCACCTCAGTCCCCAACGTCGACTCCACCAGTTTGTAATGCTCCCCCGCCTTGAAGTTCGGGTAACTCACCTGCCCGCGGCAATCGACCTGGTTGGAGTCGCCGCCGACTTCTTCAAACAGGGTCACGTCCAGGCGGTGGGCGCCGGGCTGGACTTGGAAGTAGCGGCCGTCGTCGACGTTCTTGCCGTCGACGCGTTCGGCCAGCAGGTCGCTGGAGCCCTCTTCTTCCAGGCTGATCCAGGCTTCGTTGGGATCGGCCTTGGGCATCGGGCCGGCGCAGGCGGAGAGCAGCAGCACCAGGCTCAGGGCGGGAATCAGCAACAGCGGTTTGGCATTCATGGCAGGTACCTCGGCAGTAAAAAAATCGACACAGGGCGGAGCGAAAAAAGCGCTCGCGCCGATTGCCATCCAGCTTGTCGAGGCACCCGCCACAGGACAAATGAATCCCCGTGAAAGGAAATTCAGGCCCAACCTAAAACTTCCTTCACCTGGCTGAAAGCCGCGTGTTAGGTGGGTCGCGGCAGGCTGCCGAGGTTCGTTTTCCCTCGGAGGTCCACCGCATGCTCGGGCTGGTCAAGACCGCTCTGCTCAAGCCCTACACGTTTATCGTGCTGGCGATTTTTATCTGCATCATCGGGCCGCTGGCGGCCCTGCGTACCCCCACCGATGTGTTCCCCGATATCGGTATTCCGGTGGTGGCGGTGGTCTGGCAGTACACCGGCCTGTCGCCGGACGCCATGGCCGGCCGGGTAATCTACACCTACGAGCGCTCCCTGAGCACCACGGTCAACGACATCGAGCACATCGAGTCGCAATCCTTGCCGGGCATGGGCATCGTCAAGATTTTCTTCCAGCCGGGGGTGGATATCCGCACCGCCAACGCCCAGGTCACGGCGGTGTCGCAAACCGTGCTCAAGCAGATGCCGCCGGGCATCACCCCGCCGCTGATCCTCAACTACAGCGCCTCGACGGTGCCGATCCTGCAGATGGCCTTCTCCAGCCCGACCCTGTCGGAAGCGAAAATCCGCGACCTGGTGCAGAACAACATCCGCCTGCCCCTGAGCTCCGTGCCGGGGCTGGCGATGCCGACGCCCATGGGTGGCAAGCAGCGGCAGATCACCCTCGACCTGGACCCGCAGGCCCTGGCCGCCAAGGGCCTGTCGGCGCAGGACGTGGGCAATGCCCTGGCGGCGCAGAACCAGATCATCCCGGTGGGCACCGCCAAGCTCGGCGCCAGTGAGTACACGGTGCTGCTGAACAACAGCCCGACGGCCATCGACGAGCTCAACGACCTGCCGATCAAAACCGTCGACGGTGCGCTGATCACCATCGGCCAGGTGGCCCATGTGCGCGACGGCTCGCCGCCGCAGAGCAATATCGTGCGGGTCGACGGCCACCGCGCGGTGCTGATGCCGGCGCTGAAGAACGGCAATATCTCCACCCTGTCGATCGTCGATGGCATCCGCCAGATGCTGCCGCGCATCGACGAAACCCTGCCGCCGGCGCTGAAGACTTCGCTCTTGGGCGACGCCTCGGTGTTCGTCAAGCAATCGGTGGGCAGCGTGGCCCGGGAAGGCATCATCGCCGCGCTGCTGACCAGCGCGATGATCCTGCTATTCCTCGGCAGCTGGCGCTCGACCCTGATCATCGCCGCCTCGATCCCCCTGGCGGTGCTCGCCGCCATCGCCCTGCTCGCCGCCAGCGGCCAGACCCTGAATGTCATGACCCTCGGCGGGCTGGCGCTGGCGGTGGGGATCCTGGTGGACGACGCCACGGTGACCATCGAGAACATCAACTGGCACCTGGAACAGGGCAAGGCGGTGAAGGACGCAATCCTCGACGGCGCGAAACAGATTGTCGGCCCGGCCTTCGTCTCACTGTTGTGCATCTGCATTGTCTTCGTGCCGATGTTCCTGTTGCAGGGCATCGCCGGCTACCTGTTCCGCCCCATGGCCCTGGCGGTGATCTTCGCCATGGCCAGCTCGTTCATCCTCTCGCGGACCCTGGTGCCGACCCTGGCCATGTACCTGCTCAAGTCCCATGTGCCGGAGCCGGGCCCGGGGCATCATCCGGAAGATGAGTTCATCAACCATCACGAGGGCGAGCAGCACGTCCGGCCACGGCATGCCCTGGTGCGCGGGCTGCTGGGGTTCCAGCAGGGGTTCGAGCGGCGCTTCTCCAACGTGCGCGACACCTACCACGGCCTGCTGGCCCTGGCCCTGGCCAACCGCAAGCGCTTCCTGCTGGGGTTTCTCGCCTGCGTGCTGGCCTCCTTCGCCCTGCTGCCGAGCCTGGGCCAGGACTTCTTCCCGGTCACCGACGCCGGCGCCCTGGCCCTGCATGTGCGCCTACCCCTGGGCACGCGGATCGAGGAAAGCGCGGCGGCCTTCGACCGCATCGAGGCGCGGATTCGCGAGGTGATTCCGCCAGAGCAGCTGGACAGCGTGATCGACAATATCGGCATCCCCTTGAGCGGCATCGACATGGCCTACAGCAGCAGCGGCACCATCGGCCCGCAGGATGGCGACATCCAGGTCACCCTTAAGCCCGGCCATGCGCCGACCGCCGACTACGTGAAGCGATTGCGCGAGGCCCTGCCGGAAAGTTTTCCCGGCAGCCAGTTCGCCTTCCTGCCGGCGGACATCAGCAGCCAGATCCTCAACTTCGGCGCGCCGGCACCGCTGGACGTGAAAATCTCCGGGCCCGACAGCGCCGCCAACCGCGCCTATGCCCTGGAGCTGCAACGGCGCCTGCAACATGTGCCGGGCATCGCCGACCTGCGCATCCAGCAGTCCACCGGCTACCCGTCGCTGGCAGTCAAGGTCGACCGCCTGCGGGCCAATGGCCTGGGGATCACCGAGCGCGACGTGACCAACAGCATGGTGGCCTCCTTGGCCGGCAGTTCCCAGGTGGCGCCGACCTTCTGGCTCAACCCGCAGAACGGCGTGTCCTATTCCATCGTCGCCGCCACCCCGCAATACCGCCTGGACAGCCTGCCGTCCCTGGAGGCCCTGCCGGTGACCGGCAGCAACGGCCAGTCGCAGATCCTCGGCGGCCTGGCCAGCATCTCGCGGGTGGACAGCCCGGCGGTGGTCACCCACTACAACATCCAGCCGACCCTGGACCTCTACGCCAGCGTCCAGGGCCGCGACCTGGGCGGCGTGGCCCGGGATATCCAGAAAGTCCTCGATGACAGCCAGGCGCTGCGGCCCAAGGGTGCGACCATCAGCCTGCACGGGCAGATCGACGCCCTGCATGAAGCCTTCAGCGGCCTGAGCCTGGGCCTGCTGGGCGCGGTGGTGCTGATCTACCTGCTGATCGTGGTCAACTTCCAGTCCTGGCTCGATCCGTTCGTGATCATCACCGCGCTACCGGCGGCCCTGGCCGGCATCGTCTGGATGCTGTTCTTGAGTGGCACCTCGCTGTCGGTGCCGGCGCTGACCGGGGCCATCCTCTGCATGGGCGTGGCCACGGCCAACTCGATCCTGGTGGTGAGCTTCTGCCGCGAACGCCTGGCGGAACACGGCGATGCCCTGAAGGCCGCGCTGGAAGCCGGCTACACGCGTTTTCGCCCGGTGTGCATGACCGCCCTGGCGATGATCATCGGCATGCTGCCCCTGGCCCTGTCCGAGGAGCAGAACGCGCCCCTGGGCCGCGCCGTGATCGGCGGCCTGATCCTCGCCACCACCGCCACCCTGTTGTTCGTTCCCGTGGTGTTCAGCCTGGTCCACGGGCGTCACCCCACTCGCGCTGTCGCTGGAGAAAGTACCCATGTCGCCTGAACACACCCCCTCACGCAAACGCCTGCTGTGGCTGGGCATCGGCGGCCTGACCCTGGCCGCCCTGCTGGTGGCCAACGGCCTGGCCGCGCGCACCCGCCATGAACGCGCGGTGGCCGCCTGGACCGAAACCGCCGCCGTGCCCCAGGTGCTGGTGTTCCAGCCGCAGCAGAACCGCCAGGGCGACACCCTGCGCCTGCCGGCGCACCTGGAAGCCTGGAGCAAGGCGCCGATCCACGCCCGGGTCAGCGGCTACCTGAAAAGCTGGAACAGTGACATCGGCGCCAGGGTCAAGGCCGGGCAAGTCCTCGCCGAAATCGACAGCCCCGACCTCGACCAGCAGCTGGCCCAGGCCCATGCCCGGCTGGTGCAGGAACAGGCCAATGCGCGGCTGGCGCAGACCACCGCCGTGCGCTGGCAGAACCTCGTGGCCAGCCACTCGGTGTCGCGCCAGGAGGCCGATGAAAAAACCTCCAACGCCGCGGCCGCCAAGGCCAATGCCGAAGCAGCCGCTGCCGATTACGCGCGACTCTCGGCCCTAGAGGACTACAAGACCATCCGCGCGCCCTTCGCCGGCACCATCACCGCGCGCCACACCGATATCGGCCAGTTGATCAAGGCCGACAACGACAGCGATCCGCAGCTGTTCGATCTGGCCGACACCCGCAAGCTGCGGCTCTACGTGCCGGTGCCGCAGAACTACGCCAGCGTGATCCGCCCCGGCCTCAGCGCCGAGCTGACGGTGCCGGAGCACCCCGGCCAGCACTTCAGCGCGCGGCTGATCGGCGACTCCACTGCCATCGATCAGCGCTCCGGCACCCTGCTCGCCCAGTTCATCGCCGACAACCCCGACGGCGCGCTGCTGCCCGGTGACTACGCCGAAGCCGCGCTGGCCCTGCCCGCCGACACCCGGGGCGTGAGCATTCCGGCCAGCGCCTTGATCTTCCGCGCCCAGGGCACCCAGGTGGCGCTGCTCGACGAGCACAACCACGTGCACCTGCGGGACATCCATATCGGCCTCGACCTCGGCGCGCGGCTGGTGATCGACCAGGGCCTGCAAGCCGCCGACCGGGTGATCGACAACCCGCCCGATGCCCTGCGTGAAGGCGACCTGGTGCAACTGGCCGACGCCGGAGGTGAGCATGCGCCCAAGGCTTGAGCCGCTTGCGGTGTTGCTGGTGCTGGCCCTGCAAGGCTGTTCCCTGGCGCCCGGCTATCAGGTGCCGCCGGTGGAACTGCCGGCCCACTACCGCGAACAGACCAGCGACGGCCCCTGGCATCCGGCGCAACCGGCGGATCGGCTGGCCAGCCAGTGGTGGCGGCTGTACCAGGACCCGCGCCTGGATGACCTGCAACAACGCCTGCTCAAGGCCAACCCGGACCTTGCGGCGGCGCTGGCGCACTTCGACGCGGCCCAGGCCTATGCCAGCCAGCTGCATGCCGGGCTGTTCCCGCAGATCAGCGCCAGCGGCCAGTCGCTGCGCCAGCGCCAGTCGGACCATCGGCCGTTGCGCGGCGGCAGCCAGCCTTCGCTGTACAACAGCAACAGCGCCGGTTTCTCGCTGAGCTTCGACCCGGACCTGTGGGGGCGGATTCGCAATCAGGTGGCCGCCGGCGACGCCCAGGCCGAAGCCTCGGCCGACGACCTGGCGGTGGCGCGCCTGAGCCTGCAACAGCAGTTGGCGACGCTCTATGTGCAGCTCAATGGCCTGGATGCGCAGCGCGCGATCCTCAGCCAGTCCCTGGACGATTACGCCCAGGCCCTGCAATTGACCCGCAGCCGCTACCAGGGGCAGATCGCCTCGGAGCTGGACCTGACCCGCGCGCAAAATCAGCTGGCCAGCGCCGAGGCCGAGCTGGACGAAGTGCGCGGGCAACGCAACCTCACCGAACACGCGATCGGCGAACTGGTGGGCGAACCGGCCAGCCAGTTCCAACTGCCCGCGACCCAGCAGACCCTGGCCGTGCCCAGCGTGCCGCAACAACTGCCCAGCGCCCTGCTGCAACGCCGCCCGGACATCGCCGCCGCCGAACGCCGGGTGTTCGCCGCCAACGCCAACATCGGCGTGGCCCGGGCCGCCTGGTACCCGGACTTCAGCCTCACCGGCCTGCTCGGCGGGCAGACCCAGGGCAGCGGCAACCTGCTGGCGGCGGGCAATCGCTATTGGGCGCTGGGGCCTCTGGTCAACCTGCCGATCTTCGACGGCGGCCGCCTGAGCGCCAACGAACGCCAGGCCCACGCCGAATTCGAGGAAGCCGCCGCCCATTACCGCAGCCAGGTGCTGCGGGCGGTGCGTGAGGTGGAGGACAACCTGGGGCAGTTGCGGGATTTGCAGCAGGAGGCCCTGGACCAGCAGGCGGCGGTGAATGCCGCCGAGCATACGCAGGCCCTGGCGATGAACAGTTATCAGGCGGGGGCGGTGAGTTATCTGGAGGTGGTGACGGCCCAGACCGCGGCGCTGCAGGCGCAGCGGGGGTTGCAGGCGCTGCAGACGCGGCGGTTGCAGGCGAGTGTGGGGTTGGTGGTGGCGTTGGGTGGGGGGTGGAAAAGTGGGGTTTGATTTGAGCGGATACGGATCCGCTCAACTGTGGCGAGGGAGCGGGTTTCCGATCGCTCGCTCAGCAGTCACAAGCCTAATTTCTCTGTGCATCTGAAGCGTTGGGGGGATTGGATATTGGGTACATATCCGTTTCTGCGGTTACGGCCACTTAGGGTTCCGCCCTTACGGCGGGTCACTTTGGAAGGGCCCCAAAGTAACCAAAGGGCCCTGCCCCTGGCGTCCGGTCCTCGCTAAGGCTCGGATTCCCTCGCTCCGGTCCTGCTCCGTGGGCCGCCGCCACAGGCCATCCATGGCCTGGGGCGGCTAACTCGGCATCCCTGCCGAGTTGCCCACTGCGCAGAACCTCCACTCGGCCTCCCGATGGGGCAAACCATCAAAAACAACGCGAGGCGGCCTACCGGCCGGCCTGGCTGGGAATGCGGTCTCTGTAGCCGCTGCCGAGCGCAGCGAGGCTGCGATCGAGGCCGAAGGACTCGCCAGGCGGACACTGCGTTTCCCCAGATCCTGCGAGGCGTCAGGTTTAGCGGCCCTGCGGGCCGATCGCAGCCTCGCTGCGCTCGGCAGCGGCTACACAAAGCGTGTCAGACAGAAGAGTTGCAGCATGGCGAAGGCAGCAAGCTTTGGCTTGGCTTTGTTTTGGCTTTGGCTTTGGCTTTGGCTTTTGATCTTGCTCTTGATCTACCCGCCCCTTTCCCAGAGGCCGAACGCAGGTCTTGCGCAGGGGGCACCTCGGCAGGGATGCCGAGGTAGCCGCACTGGGCCAGGGATGGCCCATTGCGGCGGCCCCCGGAGCAGGACCGGAGTGAGGGCATGCCGAGCACTAGCGAGGCACCGAATGGTGGGGCAAAGCGTTTTGGTTACTTTGGCGCTCTTCCAAAGTGACCCGCCGTAAGGGCGGAACCCTAAGCCGCCGTTACCGCAGGAACGGATATGTACCCCGTCCAAAAAGTCCAGTGCCAGAGCCGACACCATCGCGAGCAATCGAGCGTCGACCGGTTGCTCCTACAGAAGCCGACCTGCAGCGAGAGCAAACCGCCTGCGGCCAACCCCTCAGATATGGCAACTGCTCAAGCCATTCTTTTCCAGGTAGCGCTGGTGCGCTTCATCCGCCAGTTCAAACCGACCCAGGGGCACGATCACCGTGGCCACGGGTTTGTTGAGGCGGCCGGAGTCTTGCAGGGCCGTCTTGGCCTGCCGTGCCTGTTCGGCCTGTAGGGCGCTGGCGTGGAAGATCGCCGAGCGATATTTCCCCCCACCATGCTCCCCCTGCCGATCCACCGAAGTCGGATCATGCAGCCCCCAGAAGTGCTCGATCAGGCTCGGATAAGCCAATACCCGCGGATCGAAGTCCACCTGCACCACCTCGATCCGCAACGACTCATCGCCCGCCTCCACGGCGTAGCCCACCCGTGTCTCCACCACTCCCGGCAGTGCCCGGAACGCGGCTTCCGCGCCCCAGAAACAGCCCGCGCCGAAGGTGGCCTGTTTGATCCCGCTCATGTTCCGACGCTCCTCGCTCATTGCACCGACCCAACTTTCTCGCCGCTGGCGCCCAGCCATTGATCGACGATCGCCGGGTTGGCCTGGACCCAGGCCTTGGCCGCTTGCGCCGCCGGTTGCTGTTCCTTCTCGATCCTGAGGATCAGGTCGTTCAACACCTGCGGGTCGATGCTGAAGTTTTCCAGGAAGGCGGCGATCCGTGGCGCGCGTTTCTGCAAGGCGCTGGAGGCCAGGACATAGACCCGGGCGTCCGGGTAGGCGCAGGTGATCGTGCTCTTGTTCAGCCAGTCGGCGTCCACCGTCGGGCTGACGAATTTCCAGCAGCCGTCGGCCTTGTACAGCGGGTCGCCCTTCTTGTTGTCCTGGGCGTAGCCGTCGAACGCCGGTTCGTCCAGGCGGCGCAGGTCGAAGGCGGAGAAGATCCAGTCCGGGGTGTAGGCGTAGAACACCACGCCGCGCTGGGCCTTGTAGGCCGCGGCCAGCTTGGCGTAGGTCACCGAGGCTTCGGTGGACACCGACTCGAATTTGTCGGCAAAGCCGAAATCCTTGGCCTTGATCTGGCCGATATAGGTCGACTCCCAACCCGCCGGGCCCACCAGCAGTTGCGCCTTGCCGCCGCCCAGGGGTTCGAAGAGCTTGGCCACTTCGGGTTTCTGCAGGTCGTAGACCGACTTCACGCCGTATTGGTCTTGCAGGTAACCGGGGATGTAGAAGCCCTGCACCCCCAGGTAGGGTTGCTTGTTCGGCACCAGGGAGCGGGTGCCGCCGGTGACGTATTTGGCCCAGGCGGCGGATTGATTAGGCAGCCAGATATCGGTCAGCACATCCACCGAGCCGTCGCCCTTGGCCGCGGCGGCGAACAGCACCGGTATGTCACCGGCGAGGTAAGACACGTCGCCGTCAAGGCGGCTTTTGATCACCTCGCCGAGGATGTTCTGGATGGCGATGGCGCCGGTCCAGTTCTGTTCGCCGATGACGATCTTGTCCTTGGCCAGGGCTGGCAGAGCCAGCCCCAGCAGCAGCGCGGCAGCGCCCAGGGTGCGGGAAAACGACTTGTTCAAGAGACACCTCATTGCTGATGGAAAGCGCGATCCCGCTGGCGCAGGGTCGCTTGAATGATGCGGTCGGGAATCAACGCGCAGAACACGATCGCCGCGCCGGCCAACATGCCCTCGCCGCCCTTGATATTGCGCAGCGCGGTCATCACGTCGTAGCCCAGGCCGCCGGCGCCGATCAGCGCCGCGACCACCACCATCGACAGGCTCATCACCAGGGTCTGGTTGATCCCCAGCAGCAGCGAGCCGGCGGCCAGGGGTAGCTCGACCTTGGTCAGGATCTGCCACGGCGTGGCGCCATGGGCCAGGGCCGCTTCGACGGCGGTCTTGGGTACTTCCCGGATCCCCAGGGCAGTGAGGCGGATCATCGGCGCCAGGGCGAAGATCACCGTGGCGATCACCGCCGGGGTCTTGCCCACCGAGAAGAAGGCCACCGCCGGGATCAGGTACACGAAGGTCGGCAGGGTCTGCATCACGTCCAGCAAGGGCGTGATCAGGCGCCGGGCCAGGGCGCGCTTGGCCAGGAGGATGCCGGCGGGCACGCCGATCAGCAGCGACAGCAGCACCGAGGAACCCACCAGGGCCAGGGTGGCGATGGTCCGCTCCCAGAAACCGAACAGGCCGATATAGAGCAAGGCCGCCGCGCTGGTCAGGGCCAGGGCCGCGCCGGCACTGCGCCAGGCCAGCAGCACCAGGGCCAGCGCCGGCACTGGCCAGGGCAGCCAGCCCAGCAGGCTTTCGATGCTTTCGATCACCGTGCGCACGGCGACTATCACGCCGACAAAGGTGCTTTCGAAGGTGACCTGGGACCAACCGATCAACTGGTCGATGGCCGCCGCGGTGCCCAGCAGCGCCTGGCGGTCGGCGGGAAACTGCAGCCAGGGGCCGCTGGCATCCACCGCCAGCACCCGCCACAGCACCAGGCCCTGGCACAACAGCAGCACCAGCCACGGCAGGCGCCAGTCGGAACGGCCCTGGCGGCTCGGACGGCGGGCCAGGGTCACGCTGAGCAGGCGGCTAAGCAACAGGCCGAGCACCGCCAACCCAGCCCAACCGAGGCTGGCGCTGGCCAACCATTGGCCCAGGGCACTGGCCGCCGCCAACTCCAGGGCGAACCCCAGCCAATACAGCGCGCCACGGCCGCTGGCGGCCAAGGCCGCCGGCCCCAGCAACAGCGCCTGCCAGAAGGAAAACCCCGGGGCCACGGGCGCCGGAGCGGCGGTTGTCTTAGCCGAAGCGACGGGCGCCGCGGCCAGCGTGTCGCTGCGCACGCCGTGCTCCTGAAAGAAGTCCGCCACCTCAGCGTCCGCCGGCTGCTCCAGCAACTCGCCGGGCGTGCCGAGCTGGATCAGCTGGCCCTGGCGCAGCACCGCGATGCGGTCGGCCAGGCGCAGGGCTTCCGCCGGGTCGTGGGTCACCAGCAAGGTGGTGATGCCGCGCTCGCGCACCAGGCGCAGGAAGTGGCGTTGCAGGTCACGGCGGATGGTCGGGTCCAGCGCGCTGAAGGGTTCGTCCATCAGCAGGATGTCCGGCTCGCTGACCAGCGCCCGGGCCAGGCCGACACGCTGCTGCATGCCGCCGGACAGCTCATGGGGATAGTGCTCGCCCCAGCCCTCCAGGCCCATGGCCCGCAGCTGCACATCGGCCGCGGCGTGGCGCTGGGCCTCGGGTTCGCCGCGCAGTTCCAGGGGCAAGGCGACGTTGTCGCGCACGCTGCGATGGGGCAGCAGGCCGAAGTGCTGGAAGACCATGCCGATGCGCCGCGAACGCAGGGTGCGCAGGTCCTTGGCCGAAAGCTGGCTGATGGCCGCGCCATCGATCAGCACCTCGCCGCTGCTGGGCTCGATCAGCCGGTTGATGTGCCGCAGCAAGGTGGACTTGCCGCTGCCGGAGGTGCCCATCAGGCACAGCACTTCGCCACGGCGCACGCTGAGGCTGACCTGCTCCACCGCCGGCGCGGACGAGCCGCGGCCGTAGCGCTTGGTCAGGTTGCGCAGCTGGAGCACCACCTCGGCGCTGGCCGGTTGCGGGGCGGACGAGGCTGGGACGGCAAAGGCCTCTTGGGGATAAACGGCAGACACGGGCACTCCTGATGCCGGACGCGCAACCGCGTCACCGGCAGTGATAAAGAAGAAAAATGGCTGGGGCCGGTCAGCCGGCTACCCCGTGGGAAGGGGCTCGCCGACACAGGCGAGCCAAGGCTCAGTTACAAATGCTTGGGGCTCCACAGCTGCACCGCGCGGGCATCCACCGGCTTGGGCAGGAGTTTTTCCTGGTAGAAGGCATCGGCGATTTTCTGCTGCTCGCCCAGGGTGTCCGGCTGCACCGCTTCCACCTTGTAGGTGCGACGACTGTTGGCCAGCTCCACTGTGCTCACGTCCAGGTTGCCCCACAGCGGGCCGAGCAGTTTTGCCGCCTCCGTCGGGTGTGCCTTGACCCAGGTGCCGGTCTTCTGCAGCTCGGCGAACACCTGGTTCAGCACCTCGGGGTGGGCCTTGGCGTAATCGTTGGAGGCCAGGTAATAACGCCGGTAGCTGGCCAGGCCCTGGCCGTCGTGCAGCACCCGCGCGCCTTGCTGGCGCTGGGCGCTGGCGACGAAGGGTTCCCAGGTGACCCAGGCATCGACCTTGGCGGTTTCCAGGGCGGCGCGGCCGTCGGCCGGGGTCAGGTACACCGGCTGGATATCGGCGAAACCCAGGCCGACTTCGCGCAACGCGGCGATCAGCAGGTAATGGCTGCCGGCGGCCTTGGTCACGGCGACACGCTTGCCCTTGAGGTCGGCCAGGGACTTGAGCGTGGAGTCCTTGGGAATGACGATGGACTGGGCGGCGGGCGATGGGGTCTCCGTGGCGAAATAGGTCAGCTTGGCCCCAGCGGCCTGGGCGAACACCGGCACCGTGTCGGCGACGTCGGCGCTGATATCGACGTTGCCCACGTTCAGCGATTCCGCCAGGGGCAGGCCGCTGGTGAATTCATGCCAGGAGATCTTCACGCCCTGCCCCGCCAGTTGTTTTTCCAGGGTGCCCTGGGCCTTGAGCACCGCCAGCAGGGTCGAGGATTTCTGGTAGCCGATGCGCAGATCACTATCGGCCTGGGCATTGAGAGCCATGCCCAGCGCCAGACCGGCCAGGGCGGTGATCGACAAGCTACGACGCAAAGCAAAGGGCAGGCGCATGGGGGCGGACCTTCTGGGAGACAGGAAAGTCGCTAAAAGCTAATCGATCTAAGAATTCAAATATAAATACTTTTTAAGCATTAGCTTAGGTTCGGCTGGCAGGCCCGAGGTGCATGTGCTGGCCGATCACCCATCGCCCTGTAGCCGCTGCCGGGCCCGCGAGGCTGCGATCGACCCCGCAGGGGGCGCGGGGATCTCTAGACCGCTGAAGGCCTTCGGCCTTATCGCAGCCTCGCAGGCTCGGCAGCGGCTACAGGCGCATGTCCTCAGGCCACCCGCTGTCCTTGGGCGACGGCCTGGGATGCCGCCAGCATCGCCCGCAGCAACACCGCGCAGCCGGCGGCGAGGTCGTCGGGGTCGGCGTTTTCGATTTCGTTGTGGCTGATGCCGCCTTCGCAAGGCACGAAGATCATCCCCGCCGGCCCCAGCTCGGCGACGAAGATCGCGTCGTGCCCGGCGCCGCTGACGATGTCCATATGGGACAGGCCCAGCCCCTGCGCCGCATCGCGCACCGCGTCGACACAGATCTTGTCGAAATACAGCGGTGGAAAGTCCGCGGTCGGCTGCATGTCGAAGGTCAGGCCATGTTCTTGGCAGGTGCTGTCGATCACCTGGCGCACCTCGGCGATCATCGAGTCCAGGCGCGCCGGTTCCAGGTGCCGGAAGTCCAGGGTCATGCGCACCTCACCGGGGATCACGTTGCGCGAACCGGGATAAGCCTGCAGGCAACCCACGGTGCCGCAGGCATGGGGTTGATGGCCAAGGGCGGCGCGGTTGACCGCGGCCACCACCGCCGCCGCGCCGACCAGGGCGTCCTTGCGCAGGTGCATCGGGGTCGGGCCGGCGTGGGCTTCGACGCCGCGCAACTTCAGGTCGAACCATTTCTGGCCGAGGGCACCGAGCACCACGCCTATGATTTTCTTTTCGTCCTCGAGGATCGGCCCCTGCTCGATATGGGCTTCGAAGTAGGCCCCCACCGCGTGCCCGCTGACCTGGCGGCTGCCGGCATAGCCGATGGCGTTCAGCGCCTCGCCGACGCTCACGCCTTCGGCATCGGTCTTGGCCAGGGTTTCCTCGAGGGTGAATTTCTCGGCGAACACCCCGGAGCCCATCATGCACGGCGGGAAGCGCGAGCCTTCTTCGTTGGTCCACACCACCACTTCCAGCGGCGCCTCGGTTTCCACCCCGAGGTCGTTGAGGGTACGCAGCACTTCGAGCCCGGCCAGCACGCCGAAGCAACCGTCGAACTTGCCGCCGGTGGGCTGGGTGTCGATATGGCTGCCGGTCATCACCGGCGGCAACTGCGGGTTACGCCCGGGGCGGCGGGCAAAGATATTGCCGATGCCATCCACCGTGACCGTGCAGCCGGCCGCCTCGCACCACTGCACGAACAGATCGCGGGCCTGACGGTCGAGGTCGGTCAGGGCCAGGCGACAGACCCCGCCCTTGACCGTGGCCCCGAGCCTCGCCAGCTCCATGAGCGACTGCCACAGGCGGTCGCGGTTGATGTGCCGGTGGCTGGATTGCAGAACGTCGACGGCAGCGTTCATGGTGATCTCCTCAGGCTTTTCTGGTTGTCGTTGACGAGGGGCGCTCGTCTGGAATCTGGCGCTGGGCGATGAACTTTTTCGCGAGCACGCTCGCTCCTGCAAAAAGCCACACGCTCCCTGTAGGAGCGAGCTTGCTCGCGATTGGCCGGCCGCCATAACGCCATTCAAGGGTCATACCGGCGTCTTGACGCTCACGCTCTGCGGGCGGCCCATGCTGCACAGGCCGTAGTAGAGCAAGCCGCCCAGGGCCGAGCCGGTGAACCAGCCGTAGCTGTAGAACCAGCTGAACGCATCGCTGCCCAGGGACAGCAAGGTCAGCGCCACCGGCACGCCAAAGGCGATAAAGCCGTAGCCGTTCCACGCCGGGTAGACGTCATCGCGGTACAGCCCGGCCAGGTCCAGGCGCTGCTTCTTGATGATGAAATAATCCACCACCATGATCCCGGCGATGGGCCCCAGCAGGCTGGAGTAACCCAGCAGCCAGTTGGAATACACGGTCTCCAGGCTGACGTCCGAGACCAGCAGGCCGAGTTTTTTCAGCAGCTCATGGGCCATCAGCGCCAGGCCGACGAGCCCGGTGAGGATCACCGCCTTGGTGCGGCCGATCAGCTTCGGTGCGATGTTCTGGAAGTCGTTGGTCGGCGAGACGATGTTCGCCGCGGTGTTGGTCGAGAGCGTGGCGATGATGATCAGCGCCATGGCCAGGGCCACCCAGCCGGGGCTCTGGATATGGCCGATCAGGCTCACCGGGTCGGAGACGGTGACGCCCACCAGTTTCACCGAAGCGGCGGTCATCACCACCCCGAGCGCGGCGAACAGGAACATGGTCAGCGGCAGGCCGAAGATCTGCCCGAGGATCTGGTCCTTCTGGCTTTTCGCGTAGCGGCTGAAGTCCGGGATATTCAGCGACAGGGTGGCCCAGAACCCGACCATCGCCGTGAGCCCGGCGAAGAAGTAGCTGTAGACGCTGGCGCCTTCCGGACGCTTGGGCGGTTGCGCCAGCAGCTCGCTCAGCGACACATTGGGCAGCGCCCACACCAGCAGCCCCGCCCCCACCAATACCAGCAGGGGCGCCGACAGGGTTTCCAGCCACTTGATCGACTCGGCGCCGCGCAGCACCACCCACAGGTTGAGGGTCCAGAAGAGCATGAAGCCGATTACCTCGCCGGTGCCGCCCAGGGCCTTCCAGCCCTCGAAGATCGAGCCGAGGAACAGGTGGATCGCCAGGCCGCCGAACATCGTCTGGATGCCGAACCAGCCGCAGGCCACCAGGGCGCGGATCAGGCACGGCACGTTGGAGCCGATGACGCCGAAGGACGAACGCAGCAGCACCGGGAATGGAATGCCGTACTTGGTGCCGGCGAAGGCGTTGAGGGTCAAAGGGACCAGCACCACGATATTGGCCAGCAGGATCGCCAGCAGCGCCTCGCCCACCGTCAGCCCGAAATAGGCGGTGAGCACACCGCCCAGGGTGTAGGTCGGCACGCAGATCGACATGCCGACCCACAGCGCGGTGATGTGCCATTTGTTCCAGGTGCGCTCATGGACCTTGGTCGGCGCGATATCGTGGTTGTAACGGGGGCTGTCGAGCACGTCGCTGCCGGCGTCCAGCTCGTACAGGCCAGCACGCTCGGTCACTTGGGATCTGTTCTGTTGCATGGCCGCTCCACTTTTTTCTGATTATTTTTGCTCATCAAACGGGCTGGCAGACGTGCTGCCAGCCCGGCGATGGCCGGAGAACTGACGACTTTTACCGACCGGCCATCCTGTCGACGGCGGCACTCAATAAGCGTGCCGGCTTGCCCGTCGACGGTGCTCCACAGTCGGTAAAATCCATGTAAACAACTGATGTTTCTTCAGTTTTATTCTGAACAACTTCCTGCCCTGGATAACTTGCCGGTTCACTCAGGCCGAATGCCGGGCAAGTTGCCCATCAGGTCAGGACTCAATCTGGTGCACGCAAACTTTTTTCAAACTTTTGTCTGGGCCACAGGCCTCCTTCAAGCGGCTGATTTCACATAGGAAATCTTGCTCATATTTCGATCCTGTCAAGTGCGTCAAAATGGTGAAAGGCTGCACCATTTTGCGGATTTACGATTTAAGTCGTTATATTTCAATTACTTAACTTAGATATATGCTTATAAAAAATAATCTTGTCGATTGATTGAACACCAGCTAGTTTTTATTCCTGACACCGCTGACAGGAATAAACATTCCGCAGCCTGCGTATTACAAAAACACTAGAACCGGCATAAGCCGGTCATGCCTGCGAGGAACTCGGAATGTCTCTGTTGATCCGTGGCGCCACCGTTATTACCCATGATGAAAGTTATAAAGCCGATGTGTTGTGCGCCGACGGCGTGATCAAGGCCATCGGCCAGAATCTGGATAACCATCTGGATACCAGCTGCGAAGTGCTCGATGGCAGTGGCCAATACCTGATGCCCGGCGGCATCGATCCCCACACCCATATGCAACTGCCCTTCATGGGCACCGTGGCCAGCGAAGACTTCTTCAGCGGCACCGCGGCGGGCCTGGCCGGTGGCACCACCTCGATCATCGATTTCGTGATTCCCAACCCGCAGCAGTCCCTGCTGGAAGCCTTTCACCAGTGGCGCGGCTGGGCCGAGAAGTCAGCTTCGGACTATGGCTTCCACGTCGCCATCACTTGGTGGAGCGAGCAGGTGCGCGAGGAGATGGCCGAGCTGGTGAACCAGCACGGGATCAACAGCTTCAAGCATTTCATGGCCTACAAGAACGCGATCATGGCCGCCGACGACACCCTGGTGGCGAGCTTCGAGCGTTGCCTGGAACTCGGCGCGGTGCCGACGGTGCACGCGGAGAACGGCGAGCTGGTCTATCACCTGCAACGCAAGCTGCTGGCCCAGGGCATCACCGGGCCGGAAGCGCACCCGCTGTCGCGCCCTTCCCAAGTCGAAGGCGAAGCCGCCAGCCGGGCGATCCGCATTGCCGAAACCCTGGGCACGCCGCTGTATCTGGTGCATGTCTCGACCCAGGAGGCCCTGGACGAAATCACCTACGCCCGCGGCAAGGGCCAGCCGGTGTACGGCGAAGTGCTGGCCGGGCACCTGCTGCTGGACGACAGCGTGTACCGCCACCCGGACTGGCAGACCGCCGCCGGCTACGTGATGAGCCCGCCCTTCCGCCCTCGCGGCCATCAGGACGCGCTGTGGCACGGCCTGCAATCGGGCAACCTGCACACCACCGCCACCGACCACTGCTGTTTCTGCGCCGAACAGAAAGCCGCCGGCCGCGACGATTTCAGCAAGATCCCCAACGGCACCGCCGGCATCGAAGACCGCATGGCCGTGCTCTGGGATGAAGGGGTGAACAGCGGTCGCCTGTCGATGCAGGACTTCGTCGCCCTGACCTCCACCAACGCGGCGAAGATCTTCAACCTCTACCCGCGCAAGGGCGCGATCCGCGTCGGCGCCGATGCCGACCTGGTGCTCTGGGATCCGCAAGGCAGCCGCACCATCTCCGCTGCGACCCACCACCAGCAGGTGGACTTCAACATCTTCGAAGGCAAGACCGTGCGCGGCGTGCCCAGCCACACCATCAGCCAGGGCAAGCTGGTCTGGGCCGACGGCGACCTGCGCGCCGAACGCGGTGCCGGCCGCTACATCGAGCGCCCGGCCTACCCGGCGGTGTTCGACCTGCTGAGCAAGCGCGCCGAGTTGCATAAACCGACCGCCGTCAAACGCTGAACCCGGCGACCCGCGATCCCCGTAGCCGCTGCCGAGCGCAGCGAGGCTGCGATCGGTCGCGAAGCGGCCGCAACCCGGATAACACGCAAAACCTGACACACCGCGAATTCAGGTTTTGCGGCAACTGCGTTGCCGATCGCAGCCTCGCTGCGCTCGGCAGCGGCTACAGGATCGTAGAAGCCGGGGCCGGCTTACGGCAGCGGCTACAGCTCCGTTGTGAAAACAATGCCCGTCAGAGGCAATCGACAAAAAACCGTGAGGCCTGAACCGTGATCAAGACCCTGAACCACTTGCCCCATCCCCAGGAGGATGGCGCCACCCTCGCCGGCCACTTCAGCGACCTGGCGCCACCGCTCAACGACCGCCAGGCGCACCTGGAAGCCTCGCGCTGCCTGTATTGCTACGACGCGCCGTGCGTCAACGCCTGTCCCAGCGAGATCGACATTCCCTCGTTCATCCGCCATATCCACACCGACAACGTCCAGGGCGCGGCGCAGAAGATTCTCTCGGCCAATATCCTCGGCGGCAGCTGCGCCCGGGTATGCCCGACGGAGATCCTGTGCCAGCAGGCCTGCGTGCGTAACAACGCCCAGGAATGCGCGCCAGTGCTGATCGGCCTGTTGCAGCGTTACGCGGTGGACAACGCGCACTTCAGCCAGCACCCGTTCCAGCGCGCCGCCGCCAGCGGCAAGCGCATCGCCGTGGTCGGCGCCGGGCCGGCGGGGCTGTCGTGCGCCCACCGCTGCGCCATGCACGGGCATGAGGTGGTGATTTTCGAGGCCCGGGAAAAAGCCGGCGGCCTCAACGAATACGGGATCGCCAAGTACAAGCTGGTGGACGACTTCGCCCAGAAGGAGCTGGATTTCCTGCTGCAGATCGGCGGCATCGAAATCCGCCACGGGCACAGACTCGGCGACAACCTGAGCCTCACCGAGCTGCACCAGCAATTCGACGCGGTGTTCCTCGGCCTCGGCCTGGCCGCCAGCAAACAGCTGGGCCTGCCCCATGAGGACGCCCCCGGCCTGCTGGCCGCCACCGACTACATCCGCGAACTGCGCCAGGCCGACGACCTCACCCGACTGCCCCTGGCCGACCGCTGCATCGTCCTCGGCGCCGGCAATACCGCGATCGACATGGCGGTGCAGATGGCCCGCCTCGGCGCCCGCGATGTCAACCTGGTGTACCGCCGCGGCATCGAGGACATGGGCGCGACTCGCCATGAACAGGACATCGCCAAGGCCAATCAGGTGCGCCTGCTGACCTGGGCCGCGCCCGAAGAGGTGCTGCTCGACGCCCAGGGCCAGGTGCGCGGCATGCGCTTCGCCCGCACCCGGTTGGTGGAGGGCCGCCTGCAAACCACCGGGGAGACTTTCGAGCTGGCTGCCGACGCGATCTTCAAGGCCATCGGCCAGGCGTTCGACGGTGCTGCGCTGAGCGACCCGCTGGGCGACCCACTGGCTCAGGAGCTCAAGCGCGCCGGCGAGCGCATCGAAGTCGACGAACAGCTGCGCACCAGCATCCCCGGGGTGTATGCCGGCGGCGACTGCGTCAGCCTCGGCCAGGACCTCACCGTCCAGGCGGTGCAACACGGCAAGCGGGCCGCCGAGGCCATGCATGCCCAACTCATGCTCAACGTGGAGGCTGCGTAAATGGCCGATCTGTCGATTGTGTTCGCCGGTATCAAAGCCCCCAACCCGTTCTGGCTGGCCTCCGCGCCGCCGACCGACAAGGCCTACAACGTGGTCCGCGCCTTCGAGGCCGGCTGGGGTGGCGTGGTCTGGAAAACCCTGGGCGAGGACCCGGCGGCGGTCAACGTGTCGTCACGCTACTCGGCGCACTTCGGCGCCAACCGCGAAGTACTGGGCATCAACAATATCGAACTGATCACCGACCGTTCCCTGGAAATCAACCTCAGGGAAATCACCCAGGTCAAGAAGGACTGGCCGGACCGCGCGCTGATCGTGTCGCTGATGGTGCCTTGCGTCGAGGAATCGTGGAAAAACATCCTGCCGCTGGTGGAAGCCACCGGCGCCGACGGCATCGAACTGAACTTCGGCTGCCCCCACGGCATGCCGGAACGCGGCATGGGCGCGGCGGTCGGCCAGGTACCGGAGTACGTGGAACAGGTCACCCGCTGGTGCAAGACTTATTGCTCGCTGCCGGTGATCGTCAAGCTGACGCCGAACATCACCGATATCCGCATGGCCGCCCGCGCGGCCCATCGCGGCGGCGCCGACGCGGTGTCGCTGATCAACACCATCAACTCGATCACCAGCGTGGACCTTGAGCACATGGTGGCCAACCCGATGGTCGGCAGCCAGAGCACCCACGGCGGCTACTGCGGTTCGGCGGTCAAGCCAATCGCGCTGAACATGGTCGCCGAGATCGCCCGTGACCCGCAGACCCACGGCCTGCCGATCTGCGGTATCGGCGGCATCGGCACCTGGCGCGATGCCGCGGAATTCGTCGCCCTGGGTTGCGGCGCGGTGCAGGTGTGCACGGCCGCGATGCTGCATGGTTTCCGCATTGTCGAGGAGATGAAGGACGGCCTGTCGCGGTGGATGGACAGCCAGGGTTATCACAGCCTGCAGGACTTCTCCGGGCGCGCGGTGGGCAACACCACCGACTGGAAGTACCTGGATATCAACTACCAGGTGATCGCCAAGATCGACCAGGACGCCTGCATCGGCTGCGGCCGCTGCCATATCGCCTGCGAAGACACCTCGCACCAGGCCATCGCCAGCCTCAAGCAGGCCGACGGCACGCATAAATACCAAGTGATCGACGCCGAATGCGTGGGCTGCAACCTGTGCCAGATCACCTGCCCGGTGCAGGACTGCATCGAGATGGTGCCCCAGGACACCGGCAAGCCGTTCCTCGACTGGCAGCACGATCCACGCAATCCGTATCGCGAGGCGGTGTGAGGTTCGCCGGGGAAATAGCATTGGCTGGACTGACGTCCATCGCGAGCAAGCTCGCGATGGACGTAAACGTTGACGCCTGCCTGTAGCCGCTGCCGAGCCCGCGAGGCTGCGATCGGCAACACAGTTGCCGCAAAACCTGAATCCGCGGTGTGTCAGGTCTTGCGCGTTATCCGGGTTGCGGCCGCTTCGCGACCGTTCGCAGCCTCGCTGCGCTCGGCAGCGGCTACACGCCGGCGCTCAGGGCTCCAGCCCGATCCCGCGCAGGATCACGCTGGTCACCGTCTGCACGGCCTTTTCGAACTGCATGTCCGACAGCGGCTGATGCTCGTTGATGATCATGATCTGGTGGTCGAAGTCGGCGTAGTGCTGGGTCGAGGCCCAGATCATGTACAGCAGGCTCGAGGGTTCCACCGGCAGGATGCGCTGGTCTTCGACCCACTGGCGGATCTTCGCTTCCTTCATCTTCGCCCAGTCGTACAGGCTGGCGTCCAGCGCCTCGCCCAGGGTCGGCGCGCCGTGGATGATTTCGTTGGCCCAGACTTTCGAGCCGTAAGGCCGGCTGCGCGAATGGTTCATCTTGGCGCGGATATAACTGCTGAGCACCACCCGCGGATCGTCGAACATCTCAAAGCACAGCGCGTCCTGCTTCCACAGTTCCAGCAGCTCCAGCAGCACCGCGCTGTACAGCTCGCTCTTGGTGCTGAAGTAGTAATGCAGGTTGGAGCGCGGCAATTGCACCTCGGCGGCGATATCGGCCATGGCCGTGCCGCTGAAGCCTTTTTCGGCGAACACCTTTTCCGCCGCCAGGAGGATTTTTTCGACGTTGCTGCGACGGATCTCGATCTTGTGATTGCCCATAAGGGCTCCCTGAAAACAGTCTGCTGCAAGACTACCATCGGCCTTCGTACAAAAACGAAACTTCCTGCGCCCGGCTTTCCCCGGCAAAACCGATTGGTTAGGATCCCTCCCGCCTTATTCCCGGGCACCTGAAGTGTTCCGTCCAGGCGTTGATTCGCGACACGGACATGCAGGCAGGACTTTCGCCGCCGAACCCAAAGCGTTTCGGCCATCCTGCAACGCCGCTATGGAGCTTATCCATGAACATTCGCAAACGCCGGGCCGCGGACGATCCGCGGCTCGCCGCCCTGTGGGAACGCTCGGTACGGGCCACCCACGACTTTATCGCCGAAGACGACATCCAGCTGCTCTACCCCCTGGTGCGCGACACCTACCTGCCGGCCCTCGAAGCCTGGTTGCTGGAGGATGCCGACGGTAGCCCGGCCGGTTTTATCGCCACCGCCGGCGACAAGGTGGAAATGCTGTTTATCGAACCGGCCCGCCGTGGCCAGGGCGTCGGCCGGCAACTGCTCGACCATGTGCGCAGCCGGCATCCGCGGCTCAGCGTCGACGTCAACGAACAGAACCCCCAGGCCCATGGTTTTTATCGGCACTACGGTTTCGAAGACATCGGCCGTTCGGCAACCGACGGCCAGGGCCGGCCGTTCCCGATCATCCACATGCGCCTGAAAAGCGCTTGAAAACCGCGCCGATGTTTCATCCAGCGACCCAGCCGCGGTCCTTATACTCATCGGCGCATCGACTACCCGACACTCATTGAACAGGTATTTCCCATGCTGAAAAAACTGCTGACCACCAGCACCCTGCTGGCCTCTCTCGTCGCCGCCTCCTCGGCCTTCGCCCACGCCCACCTGCAAAGCCAGGTTCCGGCCGCCGACAGCACGGTGAGCGCGCCGAGCGAGTTGCGCCTGGTGTTCTCCGAAGGCGTCGAGGCGGCCTTCACTAAAGTCAGCCTGAGCAAGGATGGCGCGGCGGTCGCCGTCAAGGCCCTGGCCACCGAAGGCGCGGACAAGAAGACCCTGGTCGTGACCCCGGCGGCGCCGCTGGCGGCGGGCGCCTACAAGGTCGAATGGCACGCGGTGTCGGTGGACACCCACAAGAGCGAAGGCAGCTACAGCTTCAAGGTCGGCCAGTAACCGATGTCGACCCTGTTGGTGCTCTGCCGCTTCGTGCATTTCGCGGCAGTCCTGCTGCTGTTCGGGGCCTGGGTGTTCAGGCCCCTGCTGTTGGGGCGCGAGCCCGTTGCCGCCTTGGATCGCCGCCTGACGCGACTCGGCCGCTGGCTGGCCGGAATCGCCCTGGCCACCGGCATCTGCTGGTTGCTGCTGATCACCGCCAGCATGGCTGGCAGCGGCGCCGCGGCCCTGGACCCGGCGACCTTGCGACTGGTATTGGGCAAGACTTTTTTCGGCCAGGTATGGACCTGGCATCTGCTGCTCAATGGCGCGCTGGTGGTTTTGCTGTTGACCCGCCTGGGTGAGCCGCTGGCGCTACGGCTGACCCTCGCCGCCCTGCTGCTGGCCACCCTCGCCCCTGTGGGCCACGGCGCCATGCTCGATGGCCTCAGCGGCCAGTTGCTGATCCTCAACCAGATCGTCCACCTGGGCTGCGTCAGCCTGTGGCTGGGCGGTTTGCTGGTGCTGCTGATGCTTCTGCGCCAGCCGGACGGCCTGCCGCTGGGCCCGCTGCTGCGGCGTTTCAGCGGCGTGGGTTACGGGCTGGTAGGTGGGTTGCTGGTCACGGGTCTGATCAATGTACGAGTGCTGACCGGCCAGCTGTGGCCGACACCGCTGCTGTCCGGCTTTGCCCTGATCCTGCTGATCAAGGTGCTGCTGGTGTGCGGCATGTTCGCCCTGGCCCTGTTCAACCGCCTGCGGATCGAGGACTGCCAGCAGCACCTGGGCACCCTGCGCCGTAGCGTGCTGCTGGAATGGCTGCTGGGCATCGCCGCGGTGGCGGCCGTGTCGCTACTCGGCACCCTGCCGCCTCTCACCGCTTAAGCCCTGTAGCCGCTGCCGCGGGCTGCGATCGGGGCGCAGCCCCGTAGACCTGGCGGCGTGGTGTAACTGACTCTGCTCGGTGCCTGGTTTGGCGTCTGCTGGGTCGGAGTGCCACCCAAGCCGATCGCAGCCTCGCCAGGGCTCGGCAGCGGCTACAGAAGCTACGGGTTATTCGATGGGGTCCTTGGGCTCCGCCGCCGTATCGATACTCACCACCACCGACATCCCCGGGCGCAGGCGCTCGCTTTCTGCCTGGTCGGGGTCGACGGTGATGCGCACCGGTATCCGCTGGGCGATCTTGACGAAGTTGCCGGTGGCGTTGTCGGCCTGCAACAAGGCGAACTCCGAACCGGTGGCCGGCGAAATGCGCTGCACATGGCCGTGGAATTTGCGGTGGTCGAGCGCATCGACGGTGAAGCTTGCGGGCTGGCCGACGCGGATGTTGTCCATCTGGGTTTCCTTCATGTTGGCGATCACCCAGAGCTGGTTCGGCACCAGCGCCATCAGCTGCGCCCCGGAATTGACGTAGGCCCCCAGGCGCACGCCGATCTGCCCCAGCTGGCCGTCGCGCGGCGCGGTGACCCGGGTGTTGGACAGGTCGATCCGCGCCAGTTGCACCGCCGCCTCGGCATTGGCCACCGCGGCCTCCAGCGAGCCGCGATTGACGATCACCGTCTGCAGGTCCTGGCGGGCGATGTCCAGCTGCGCCTGGGCCTGGGCCACCGCGGCAAGGGTCTGGGCGTTGGCGGCGCGGGTCACGTCGAGGTCCCGTTGGGACACCGAGCCGTCGGCGATCAGTTCCTGGTTACGGCGCAGGTCGGCGGCGCTCTTGCGCGCCTGGGCCTGGCTGTCGGCCAGCGCCGCCTGGCGCAGCTTGATGGTGGCTTCGGCGCTGTTGCGTTGCTGCACCACATTGGCCAGCGCCGCCTTCTGCGCCGCCAGTTGGGCCAGGGACTGCTCCAGGCGCTGCTTGTAGATACGGTCGTCGAGGCGCACCAGCAGGTCGCCGGCCTTGACGAACTGGAAGTCCTGCACCGGCACCTCGAACACATAACCGCTGAGCTGCGGCCCGATGATCGTCACCTGGCCGCGCACCAGGGCGTTCTCGGTGCTTTCGATGGGGCTGCTGAACGGCGGCAGCTGCCAGGCATAGAGCACGATCAATACACCGGTGATGGCGATCGCGGCGAACCCCAGGGACGAGATGATCCGCACCCGCAGCGAACGCGGCTCGGTGATCGGCATCGAGGGCGGCGTGCTGCCTTCCGGGGTCGAGGCAATGGCGTTGGTGGTGGTGATGGTCGGTTCGGTCATGAAGAAATGGCACCGCTGGGTTGGACGGGAGTCGGGGCTGGGGACGCTGGCGCGACCGCCTTGGTCGTGCTCATCAGCCACAGGCTGCGAATGAAGATCCAGATCATGGTCAGCACGGCAATCACCGCGATCAGCATGAACACATCGTTGTAGGCCAGCACGTTGGCTTCGCGGGTGGCGGCGCTGGCCAGGCTGCGGATGCCTTGCAGCTCGCGCGCCTGCGGGTCGGCGATGACCCGGCCGACGGCCACCCCGCCGCTCTGCACCCGGCCCAACACCCGTGGATCCATCAGCACCAGTTGCTCGACGATATGGCTGGAATGGTATTTCTCGCGGACGATCTGGAAGGTCCCCAGCAGCGCCGAGCCGATCAGCCCGCCGAGGTTCTGGCAGATGCCGAACAGCACCGAGAAGCTCACCAGGTTGCGCGGGTTGGTCAGCACGTTGCGCGTGCCCAGGACCATGGTCGGGCCAAGAAAGAAGGTGCCGCCGAAGGCCAGCAGGAACTGGCTGAAATACATGTTGGCCGGGCGCGTGAGGTTACTGGAGAAGCTGTCCATCACCGAGCCCACGGCCATCAGCGCCAGGGAGATGACCAGCGGCATCAGCAGGTGCGCCGGGTTGATGGTCAGGGCACTGGTGGCCAGGCCCGCGATGCTGCCCAGCAGCATCACCCCGTACAGCAGGCGCATCTGCTGGCTGCTCATGTTCAGCGCCTGGAGAAAACCCACGGCGCCGGTGGACTGCTCGGACAGCACCATGCGGATCAGGATCACCGCCAGGGCCAGGCGGATCATCGCCCCGCTGCCCAGCCAGCGGGTCATCAGCATCGGGTTGCTGCGGTTATGTTCAATGGCCAGGCCGGCGAGAATCAGCACGATCGAACCGGCGCTCGCGTAGCCGATCCACGGCGCCTCCAGCCACCAGTCGATACGCCCCAGGGACAGCACCGCGCAGAGCAGCGCGACGCCGCTGGCGAGGATGGCGAAGGTCAGGAAGTCGAGTTTCTCGAAGGTGCGGAAACGGTCGCCGGGCGGCAGCTTGAGCAGGAACACGCAGCCCAGGGACGCCAGCGCCAGCCCCAGTTCGAACAGGTACAGGCCGCGCCATTCGGCGATCTGCAGCAGGTCTTCGGAAAACAGCCGGGCCAGGGGCAAGGCCAGTTGCGAGGCGCCCAGCCCGAGCACCAGGGCTTTCATCCGCCACTTGGCCGGGAATGCCTGGACCATGTAGTACAGGCCCAGGGAACTCAGGGCCGCGCCGACCATGCCGTGGGCCGCGCGCACGGCGATGGCCGAACTCAGGTCGTTGACGAACAGGTGGCCGAAGGTCACCAGCGCATAGAGCACCAGGAACACCTCGGTAAAGGCGCGCAGGCCGAACTGCTGGCGAAACTTCACCAGCAGCAGGTTCATCGACACGTTGGTCATCACGTAGGCGGCCGGCAACCAGGCCATTTCTGCGGTGGTCGCGCCCAGCGCCCCTTGCAAGTAAGGCAGGTTGGCGATCACCAGCGAGTTGCCGAGGCCGCCGGTGATCGCCACCAGCAAACCGACCAGGGCATAGGCCAGGCGCTTGTGGGTGGGGTGCAGCGGCGTCGAGGGGGAGCCGGGCAAGCTGGGCTTTTCGTGGGGTTGCCAGTTGCGCGGGGCGTAACTATCCATTCAGTGACCTTGCCATTGCGTGAGCTTGTCCCATGTCCGCCCGAGTGGCGGACGATCCAGAGTTGTTCCGGGTTGCCCGGCAGTTTGCCGGAACCTGAGGCGTCTTTGTAGGAGCGAGCGTGCTCGCGATAGCGGTGTGCCTGGCTGGCCGCTGTACCCGTATCGCCAGCAAGCTGGCTCCTACAGATCATTTCTTGCGACGTCGCGCTTACCATCGCCGCCCCTGCCCCTCTAGAATCGACCTCCCCTTGCGCTCCAGCCGCGGAGACCTCCATGCCCCTGCCTTTTCAGAAGCTGCATGCCAATGGCGACGACTTCATGCTGGTCGATGCCCGCGGGCGCGACAACCCGATCACCAGCGAGCTGGCCAGGGCCCTGGGCGATCGCCATCGCGGCGTGGGTTTCAATCAACTGGTGGTGCTCGGCGATTGCTCCGAGACGGCGGCGCAACTGACTTTCTGGAATGCCGATGGTTCCAGCCTGGGCACCTGCGGCAGCGCCACCCGCGGCGCGGCCGACCTGCTGATGCGCGAAAGCGGCGCAGACTCGGTGCGGGTGAAAACCGTGCGTGGCATCCAGCATTGCACGCGCCTGGACGATCAGTCGGTAGCGGTGGAGATGGGCGTGGCGCAATTTGCCTGGCAGGACATTCCGCTGGCGACGGCCCTCGACAGCCTGGCCCTGCCCCTGCCCGGCGAGCCGGCGGCGTGCAGCATGGGCAACCCGCACTGCACATTTTTCGTCGAGGATGTGCAAGCCATCGATGTGGCCACACTCGGCCCGCGGATCGAGGCGCATCCGCTGTTCCCGCAGAAAACCAATGTGCATTTCGTCCAGGTCATCGACCGCCAGACCATTCGCCTGCGTATCTGGGAACGCAACGGCGCCATCCCTCTGGGCTCCGGCTCATGCTCCTGTGGCGCGGCGGTCAACGGCATCCGCCGCGGCCTGCTGGACAGCCCGGTCCGGGTGCTGTGCGACGGCGGCCCCGTCACCGTCAGTTGGAATGGCCAGGGCAAGGTGCGGCTGGCCGGCAATGTGGTGCAGGTGTTCAGCGGGACGCTCTGCGGCTGAGGGTGCCTGGGCGGACCTGTCGCGATGACAGACGGTTTGCAGCAGAACTTTACAAATAGTCCAGAACTGGATAATTTGTCTTAACCCTTTAGAGTGCCAGCCACGCAAGCGGAAATGGGTGACCTGCTGACAGGGCAAGTCGAACTCATCCGCAGGGCGAACGACATCACTCTTTTCGTTATGACGGGGTTAGCGCTACAAGACCTGACAGGTGCTCAACTGCTGTTCAAGCAAGCCAATATCGAAGGTATTGGCCAGGATATTTCTTGGCCGTGGTAATTCTTTGAGGACATTTTGTTATGCAAATCACTCTGCCCACTTATCAAGATGTAGTCGATGCCTCGACGCGACTTGAGGGAGTAGCGAACGCTACGCCAGTTCTGACCTCGCGCACGATCGATGATGAAATCGGTGCCAAGGTTTTTTTCAAATGTGAAAACTACCAACGTACCGGCTCTTTCAAATTCAGGGGGGCATACAACTCCCTCGCTAAATTCAGCGAAGCGCAACGCCGAGGCGGTGTTGTGGCGTTCTCCTCTGGAAATCACGCGCAAGGCATTGCATTAGCAGCATCCCTGTTGAAAATTCCGGCCACTATTGTCATGCCCACTGATGCGCCTGCCGCCAAGGTCGCGGCGACCAAAGGCTATGGCGCCGAGGTGGTCTTCTATGACCGTTACACCGAAGACCGCGAGGCTATCGGCAAAGCCCTGGCCGCCAGGCACGGTATGACGTTGATCCCCTCCTACGATCATCCGGACGTGCTTTGCGGTCAGGGAACCGCCGCCAAGGAACTGTTCGAAAACGTGGGCCAACTGGATGCGTTGTTTGTGGGCCTGGGGGGTGGAGGAATGCTGTCTGGAACAACCCTTGCAACACGCGCACTGTCACCCGGCTGTACCTTGATCGGGGTCGAGCCTGAAGCCGGTAATGACGGCCAACAATCGTTCAATTCAGGTGAAATTGTTCACATCGATACCCCCGACACCATCGCTGATGGGGCGCAAACCCAGCACCTTGGAAATTACACTTTCCCCATTATCCTGAATGGCGTTGACCGGATTGTCACCGTTACCGACGAAGAGCTTATTTGTGCAATGAAGTTCTTTGCCCAGCGCATGAAAACCGTGGTTGAACCCACCGGATGCCTGGGGCTTGCCGCCGCAAGAAAGTTAAGGAATGAACTTCAAGGCAAACGCGTCGGCATCATCATTACCGGCGGCAACATTGATATCGACAAGTTTGGAAAGTTTCTCCAGCTTTAAGACAGCGCGCTTTATCCATTGAAGAACATCAGGCGTTCAACAGCGCCTGACGGCATCGTCTTGCCGAAATTCGATGAACATATTCAGCCCGATAACATGGCTATAGATATAGCCACAATAAAAAAGAGGTGCACATGAAAAGCCGTCTTCTCGTTAAAGCAATTGTCATTGCGATGATTTCCGGCGTCGTCCTGGGGGGCATCCTTCATAGTCAACTCGATACTACCGCCGCCAAAGAAGTTGCCGGGTACCTGAACCTGGTCACTGACGTGTTTTTACGCCTGATCAAAATGGTCATCGCACCCCTGGTGCTGGCCACGCTGGTTACCGGCGTGGCCAGCATGTCGGGAAACGGTTCGATGGGCCGCGTTGGCTTCAAAGCCATTACCTGGTTCATGATCGCTTCCCTGGTATCACTGTCCATTGGCTTGCTTCTTGCCAACTTTTTCCAGCCTGGAACGGGTCTGAACCTGGCGGTTAGCGGTGACGCAGTGAATAGCGGCCTGAACACTTCCGCCTTTAGCCTGCCGCTCTTTCTCACCCATGTATTCCCTCGAAGCATCATTGAGGCAATGGGTAGCAACGAAGTGCTGCAGATCGTTGTGTTTTCCCTGTTCTTCGGATCCGCACTGGCGTTCGTCAAGGGCAAAGGCCAGTTCATCGTGGATATCCTCGAAGAGCTGGCCAATGTCATGTTCAGGGTCACTGACTACGTGATGTATGTGGCTCCTCTGGCCGTTTTTGCAGCCATCGCCGCCACTATCACCGTGCATGGCCTGGGTATGGTCGTGACCTTTGGCAAGATGGTGGGACAGTATTTCCTCGGCTTGGCGCTACTCTGGACGCTGATCACGCTTGCCGGCTATCTGGCCCTCGGGCCCCGTATCAAGGACCTGTTCAAGCACATGCGTGAACCGCTGCTGATCGCGTTCTCCACGGCTAGCAGCGAGGCCGCGTACCCGAAAACCATTGCCGCCCTGGACATATTCGGCGCCAACAAGCGCGTGAGCAGCTTCGTCCTGCCGCTAGGTTACTCATTCAACCTGGACGGCTCGATGATGTACCAATCCTTCATCGTGATGTTCATCGCCCAGGCGTACAACATCGAAATGACGTTCTCCCACCAGATCATGGTGCTGTTGACGCTGCTGGTTATCAGTAAAGGAACTGCGGGGGTGGCGCGTGGCTCGCTGGTCGTCCTGGCTGCGGGTCTGCCGATGATCGGCCTTCCGGAAGCGGGCCTGCTGCTCATCCTCGCCGTTGATCCAGTCCTGGACATGGGGCGCACCGCCACCAACGTCTTTGGCTGCGGCGTCGCTACCGCTGTCATCGGGCGACACGGCAATGAGGACCCGATCGAGACAGCAAACGATACCGAGAAAAGCCTGCAAGCCGTTTAACCGCCCCTTACAAAAACCCATGGCACCGCCATTCAATCGAACACCGGGAGCGGATGGGTTGCATGGCCTACCGCATCGGCTCCCCTCTATATAAGGTTACTCATGAAAATTGTAAGCACCGATACCGCTTCCCCTCCTGCCGGCCATTACTCGCAAGCGGTCATTCATCAAGACTCGCTGTACATTTCGGGTCAGCTTCCCGTCAGTCCCGATGGCACTCACAACATCGAAGCTTCGTTCACCGAACAAGCACACATAGCCCTCAGCAATCTGTTGGCGATTCTCAATGCCGCAGGCCGCACTGCCTCTGACTTGGTCAAGGTCACTGTGTATGTGGCGGGCATAAAGCATTGGCCAGCCTTCGACGAGATCTATTGCGAAATGTTGGGCAGCCATCGTCCAGCGCGCGCCGTAGTGCCGGTGCCAGAACTGCACCATGGCTATCTGGTCGAGATTGAGGCTGTGGCCCGTATGTAACCCACCGGGGTCGAGGTGCGAAGGCACCTCGATGCCTGGCGCCACTCGCTGGATCGGGAAGCGCCAACCTCCCAAAGGTTTGAGGACGATACGTCTGACGCCGATCGTTTCAATCTACCGATCGGGTCAACGCTGCCCCGTGTGGCCAGGAGCGCATGAGGTGCCAATCACTTCGTATCGCTATACACCGTTGCGCGCGATACGCCGAGGTGTGAAGCCACCGTCTCCATGGCTTTTTTGATGTCCAGCAGACCGCACTCCTTCAGTTCCTGGAGAAGAGCCCTTCGATCGCCCGCCTTCAGGGCACGGGGAGTGGTGGCCATGCGTGCGGCAAACTGATCGATGCGCGCTCGAATCGACTCTGCACCGCTCGACTCGAGCGACTCATGGGGACGTTCGCCGCTGAAGGCCCCGAACTGATCGAGCATGCCCTGCAGGCTTCTGAACAGGGTCAGGTCGATATTCATACAGAGCGCGGCCACATAACGCCCTGTGGAATCCTTGATGCCAATCGATGTGCTTTTGGCCTGGCGGCCATCTTTGAAATGATTGGGATAATTGGCAATTACCTGGGGGTAAGCGGGGTCGGCAATTCGAGCAAGTCCCAATTCGGTAGCGGGATGTCCAACCATCCTGCCGGAAAGATTATTGTGAATAGCCAGTATGGCGTGCTCGGGATCTCGCAGGTCGTGCAGTACCACTTCGCAAAATGGGCTGAAGGTCTGGCTCAAGCCTTCTGCAATTTGCTCCAGCTGACTGATCAGCGCCTGTTGCTCGGGGGTCGTGTTTTTCTTCATAGCGAAGATGTCCAGCAAAGTAGAAGATTTCAATGAGAAGACAATAACAGCCTATGCAGGGCTTTTATCAGTGCCTTGGGCTTTGAATGATTCGCTCGAGAAAGAGGCAAGCGCCTGTATTTTACGGGACCTGTTTTTCCTGGTGGGTAGCAGCAGAAGAATCGGAGCGTTCTCAAACGCCCAGTCCGCCAATACGCGGACCATTGTGAACGGAGAACCAAACCTCGGCTATGGCTCGGTGTGCGACTCAACGGGCAAGCTCATCGCGCTTGAGCATGAACACGCACAGTAAGACCCATCCCGGCTCGATTGGTAAATTTTCTTTAAAGGTGATCTGGCTTCGAGGGGATGTTTCAGGAAAAAGCCTGATGCCAGCCTATCGGCACTTTTTCCTTAAGGAGTGCCACCATGTCCCCCCACAAACACTTGCGCTGGCTCAAGCGCCTGCTCGCCTTCAGCCTGCTGGCGCCGGCCCTGGCGTTCGCCCAGGAGCGTCCTTGGCCGGACGGCTCGCAGCTGGTGCTGTCGTTTTCCATGCAGTTCGAGACCGGTGGCCAACCGGAGGGCGCCGAAAGCCCGTTTTCCGGGAGTCCGCTGCCCAAGGGCTACCCCGACCTGCCGGCCAACACCTGGTTCGACTACGGCCACAAGGAAGGCCTGTGGCGCCTGCTCGACCTGTGGGACCGCACCGGTATCAAGGTCACCTCCCATGTGGTCGGCGAAGCCGCGCTGAAACACCCGGAGCTGGTCAAGGCCATCGCCGAGCGTGGCCACGAGGTGGCGGCCCATGGCATGCGTTGGGCCGACTCTTACAACATGAGCTACGCCCAGGAAAAACAGTTCATCGGCGATGGTGTGGACGCGGTGCAAAAGCTCACCGGCCAGCGCTCGGTCGGCTACAACGCCAACTGGCTGCGGCGCAGCCCCAACACCCTGAAAGTGTTGCAGGATCTGAATTTCACCTACCACATCGACGACGTCAGCCGTGACGAACCTTTCGTTACCCTGGTACGTGGCAAGAAATTCGCCGTGGTGCCTTACACCCTGCGCAACAACGACATCGTGCTGATCGAGGGCCGGCACTTCTCCGCCGAACAGTTCTATCAGCAGTTGGTGCTGGAGTTCGATCGCCTGTACGCCGAAGGCGCGAGCCGGCGGCGGATGATGTCGGTGAGCCTGCACGACCGGATCGGCGGCACGCCGGCGATGGTCGAAGCGGTGGAGCGTTTTATCCGCTACGCCCAGTCCCATCCGAAGGTCAGCTTTATGCGCAAGGACCGGATCGCGCAGATCGTGCTGACGGAGAAGAACCCGCTGATCGATAACAGCGAGGCGGCTTACAACGATTGAAGCGTTATGCGTTGGCGGATGCTCGCTGGGGCGATCCGCGAGCGGCGGCCCGTCGATGGTTATCGCAGGCAAGTCGGATCGCCCGCTCCTACAGAAGATCGCGTGCTTCTGTAGGAGCGGCCGGTCGAGGCTCGATTGCCCGCGATCAGGCCGGTCCCACCCTGCCCGCCCTCAATAAAGCTCAATTCCCCAGGGTCAAGCCATTGGCCGGCAGCGGCAGCGCGGTCTTGTAGCGCACCTGCTTGAGGGCGAAGCTGGAGCGGATGTTGGCCACGCCGGGGACCTTGGTCAGGAAGTCCATCATGAAGCGCTCCAGGGCCTGGATGGTCGGCACCAGCACGCGGATCAGGTAGTCCGGATCGCCGGCCATCAGGTAGCACTCCATGACTTCCGGGCGGTCGGCAATGGCCTCTTCGAAATGCTGCAGCGCCTCTTCCACCTGCTTCTCCAGGCTGACGTGAATGAACACGTTGACGTGCAGCCCCAGCAGGTCGGCATCCAGCAGGGTCACCTGCTCGCGGATCAGCCCCAGCTCCTCCATGGCGCGCACGCGGTTGAAGCACGGGGTGGGCGAAAGGTTCACCGAACGGGCGAGGTCGGCGTTGGTGATGCGGGCGTTCTCCTGGAGGCTGTTGAGAATGCCGATGTCGGTACGGTCCAGTTTGCGCATGAGACAAATCAACCTGATTTTTATGTTTATGCAGATTTTTTATCTGCAAATCATCCTGAGCGCAACGAAACAGAGATAAATATTCTCCTTGGCCCGGCCTATGATTGTTGTAGGACAAGATTTCTTTTACCCAAAGAATGACTGTCAGCTAAGCGCGCCCACTACAAGAAATTCACAAGATCGAGCGTAGACAAGCCATGACCCAAGCGTACGAACCGCTGCGCCTGCACGTGCCCGAACCCTCAGGCCGTCCCGGTTGCAAAACCGACTTCTCCTACCTGCATCTGACCGACGCCGGCACGGTGCGCAAACCCCCAATCGATGTAGAACCCGCCGACACCGCCGACCTGGCCCGTGGCCTGATTCGCGTGCTCGACGACCAGGGCAACGCCCTGGGCGAATGGGCTGAAAGCGTGCCGGCCGAGGTCCTGCGCCAGGGCATGCGTGCCATGCTCAAGACCCGGACCTTCGACAACCGCATGGTGGTCGCCCAGCGCCAGAAGAAGATGTCGTTCTACATGCAGAGCCTCGGCGAGGAAGCCATTGGCAGCGCCCAGGCCCTGGCACTGAACATCGACGACATGTGCTTCCCCACCTACCGCCAGCAAAGCATCCTGATGGCCCGCGACGTGCCGCTGGTGGACATGATCTGCCAGCTGTTGTCCAACGAGCGCGATCCGCTCAAGGGCCGCCAACTGCCGATCATGTACTCGGTGAAAGAGGCCGGCTTCTTCACCATCTCCGGCAACCTGGCCACCCAGTTCGTGCAAGGCGTGGGCTGGGGCATGGCCTCGGCGATCAAGGGCGATACCAAGATCGCCTCGGCCTGGATCGGCGACGGCGCCACCGCCGAGTCGGACTTCCACACCGCCCTGACCTTCGCCCACGTGTACCGCGCGCCGGTGATCCTCAACGTGGTCAACAACCAGTGGGCGATCTCCACCTTCCAGGCCATCGCCGGCGGTGAAGCCACCACCTTCGCCGGACGCGGCGTGGGTTGCGGCATCGCCTCGCTGCGGGTGGACGGCAACGATTTCATCGCGGTCTACGCCGCGTCCCGCTGGGCCGCCGAACGCGCCCGGCGCAACCTCGGCCCGACCCTGATCGAATGGGTCACCTACCGCGCCGGCCCGCACTCCACTTCCGACGACCCGTCCAAGTATCGCCCGGCCGACGACTGGAGCCACTTCCCCCTCGGCGACCCGATCGCCCGCCTCAAGCAGCACCTGATCAAGATCGGCCAGTGGTCCGAAGAGGAACACGCCGCGATCAGCGCCGAGCTGGAAGCCGAAGTCATCGCCGCGCAGAAACAGGCCGAGCAGTACGGCACCCTCGCCGGCGGGCAGATCCCCAGCGCCGCGACCATGTTCGAGGACGTGTACAAGGAAATGCCCGAGCACCTCAAGCGCCAACGCCAGCAACTGGGAATCTGACATGAACGACCACAACAACAATATCCAGTTGGACACCGCCATGACCACGACCACCATGACCATGATCCAGGCCCTGCGCTCGGCCATGGATGTGATGCTAGAGCGTGACGACAACGTGGTGGTGTTCGGCCAGGACGTCGGTTATTTCGGCGGCGTGTTCCGTTGCACCGAGGGCCTGCAGACCAAGTACGGCACCTCGCGGGTGTTCGACGCACCGATCTCGGAAAGCGGCATCGTCGGCGTCGCCGTCGGCATGGGCGCCTACGGCCTGCGCCCGGTGGCGGAAATCCAGTTCGCCGACTACGTCTACCCGGCCTCGGACCAGATCATTTCCGAAGCCGCGCGCCTGCGGTATCGCTCCGCCGGCCAGTTCACCGCCCCCATGACCCTGCGCATGCCCTGCGGCGGCGGCATCTACGGCGGCCAGACCCATAGCCAGAGCATCGAGGCGATGTTCACCCAGGTCTGCGGCCTGCGCACCGTGATGCCGTCCAATCCCTACGACGCCAAGGGCCTGCTGATCGCCTCCATCGAAAACGATGACCCGGTGATCTTCCTCGAGCCCAAGCGCCTGTACAACGGCCCGTTCGATGGCCACCACGACCGCCCGGTAACCCCCTGGTCGAAACACCCCTCGGCCCAGGTGCCGGACGGCTACTACAAGGTGCCGCTGGACGTCGCTGCCATCGCCCGGCCGGGCAAGGACGTCACCGTGCTGACCTACGGCACCACGGTGTATGTCTCGCAAGTGGCCGCCGAGGAAACCGGGATCGACGCCGAAGTCATCGACCTGCGCAGCCTGTGGCCGCTGGACCTGGAGACCATCGTCAAATCGGTGAAAAAGACCGGCCGCTGCGTGGTGGTCCACGAAGCCACCCGCACCTGCGGGTTCGGCGCCGAGCTGGTGTCGCTGGTGCAAGAACACTGCTTCCACCACCTGGAAGCGCCTATCGAGCGCGTGACCGGTTGGGACACTCCCTACCCGCACGCGCAGGAGTGGGCGTATTTCCCTGGCCCGTCCCGAGTGGGCGCGGCTTTGCAACGGGTCATGGAGGTCTGAATGGGCACGCACGTAATCAAGATGCCGGACATCGGCGAAGGCATCGCAGAAGTAGAACTGGCGCAGTGGCACGTCAAGGTCGGCGACCTGGTGGTCGAGGACCAGGTGCTGGCCGACGTCATGACCGACAAGGCCATGGTCGATATCCCCTCCCCGGTGCACGGCAAGGTCCTATCCCTGGGCGGCCAGCCCGGCGAAGTAATGGCGGTGGGCAGCATATTGATCAGCATCGAGGTCGAAGGCGCCGGCAACCTCAAGGCATCCGATCAGCTGCTCAAGGAACCCGCGGCTATTAAAGAAGCAGCACCCGCGGTAGCAGCGCCCAAGGTCGAAGCCGCGCCAGTGCTGGAAAGCAAACCCGCCGCCGCTTGCCGCCCCGCGCCACAGGCGCCCCAAATGCCAGTAGCCCGCAACGCCGACGAGCGCCCGCTGGCCTCCCCGGCCGTGCGCAAGCATGCGCTGGACTTGGGCATCGCGCTGCGCCTGGTGCAGGGCAGCGGCCCGGCCGGCCGCATCCTCCACGAAGACCTGGACGCCTACCTGGCCCAGGGCAATCAGCGCGCCCAGAGCGGCTCGGCGCCGTCCGGCTATGCCCAGCGTGACGACGAGGAGCAGTTCCCGGTGATCGGCATGCGCCGCAAGATCGCCCAGCGCATGCAGGAAGCCACCCAGCGCGCCGCCCACTTCAGTTATGTCGAGGAAATCGACGTCACCGCCTTGGAAGAACTGCGCGCGCACCTCAATGAAAAACACGGCGCCACCCGCGGCAAGCTGACCCTGCTGCCGTTCCTGGTGCGGGCCCTGGTCGTGGCCCTGCGCGACTTCCCGCAGATCAACGCGCGTTACGACGACGAAGCCCAGGTCATCACCCGCCACGGCGCGGTGCATGTCGGGGTGGCCACGCAAAGCGACGTCGGCCTGATGGTGCCGGTGGTGCGCCACGCCGAAGCCCGCAGCCTGTGGGACAGCGCCGCGGAAATCGCGCGCCTGGCTACAGCCGCGCGCAGCGGCAAGGCGGCCCGCGACGAACTGTCCGGCTCGACCATCACCCTGACCAGCCTCGGCGCCCTGGGCGGCATCGTCAGCACGCCGGTGCTGAACCTGCCGGAAGTGGCGATCGTCGGGGTGAACAAGATTGTCGAACGGCCAATGGTGATCAAAGGCCAGATCGTGGTCCGCAAGATGATGAACCTCTCCAGTTCCTTCGATCACCGGGTGGTCGACGGCATGGACGCGGCGCTCTTCATCCAGGCCATTCGCGGCCTGCTCGAACAACCCGCCAGTCTGTTCCTGGAGTAACCCATGCAACAAACTCTGAACACTACCTTGCTGATCATCGGCGGCGGTCCTGGCGGTTATGTGGCGGCGATCCGCGCCGGCCAGCTGGGCATCTCGACCATCCTGGTGGAAGGCCAGGCGCTGGGCGGCACCTGCCTGAACATCGGCTGCATCCCGTCCAAGGCGCTGATCCATGTCGCCGAGCAGTTCCAGCAGACCCGCCATCACAGCCAGGGCTCGGCCCTGGGCATCAACGTCTCGGCACCCACCCTGGACATCGGCAAGAGCGTGGAATGGAAAGACGGCATCGTCGACCGCCTGACCACTGGCGTCGCCGCCCTGCTGAAAAAGCACAAGGTCCAGGTGATCCATGGCTGGGCCAGGGTCGTCGACGGCAAGACCGTGGACATCGAAGGCGCCGACACCCGCATCCAGTGCGAGCACCTGCTGCTGGCCACCGGTTCGAAAAGCGTCAACCTGCCGATGCTGCCGCTTGGCGGGCCGATCATCTCCTCCACCGAAGCCCTGGCGCCCAAGGCCCTGCCCAAGCGCTTGATCGTGGTCGGCGGCGGCTATATCGGCCTGGAGCTGGGCATCGCCTACCGCAAGCTCGGCGCCGAGGTCAGCGTGGTCGAGGCCCAGGAGCGCATCCTGCCGGCCTATGACAGCGAGCTGACCCAACCGGTGCTCGAATCGGTGAAGCAACTGGGGATCAAGCTCTACCTCAAGCACAGCGTCGAAGGTTTCGATGCCGGGACCCACACCTTGCAGGTGCGTGACCCGAACGGCGACAGCCTGCAGCTGGAAACCGACCAGGTGCTGGTGGCGGTCGGGCGCAAGCCGAACACCCAGGGCTGGAACCTCGAGGCGCTGAACCTGGAGATGAACGGCTCGGCCCTGCGCATCGACCAGCGTTGCCAGACCAGCATGCGCAATGTCTGGGCCATCGGCGACCTCGCCGGCGAACCGATGCTCGCGCACCGGGCCATGGCCCAGGGCGAGATGGTCGCCGAGCTGATCGCCGGCCAGCATCGGGAATTCAACCCAACGGCCATTGCCGCGGTGTGCTTCACCGACCCGGAACTGGTGGTGGTCGGCAAGACCCCGGGCGAGGCCAAGGCCGCCGGCCTGGACTGCATCGTGTCGAACTTCCCGTTCGCCGCCAATGGCCGCGCCATGACCCTGGAATCGAAAAGCGGTTTCGTGCGGGTGGTGGCACGCCGTGACAATCACCTGATTGTCGGCTGGCAGGCGGTGGGCGTCGGCGTGTCCGAGCTGTCCACGGCCTTCGGCCAGTCCCTGGAAATGGGCGCGCGCCTGGAAGATATCGCCGGCACCATCCACGCCCACCCGACCCTGGGCGAGGCGGTGCAGGAAGCGGCATTGCGGGCCCTGGGCCACGCCTTGCATCTGTAAACGCCACACCGGGAGGCAACACCCTGTAGCTGCTGCCGCAGGCTGCGATAAGGCCCGCAGGGCCTTCCAGGATCTCAAGAGCACGTCCTCTTCGAGGCCGATCGCAGCCTTCGGCAGCGGCTACAGGGCGCTCCACGGGACGACAGGAGGGTTCATGAGCAGGCCAGGTTTTTTTGCTGCCCCTCCCATCGCCCGGGATGCGGTGCCCCCCCGGAATGCAGTATTGTTGTGCCCATCCAAAAAACGTCAGAAGCCTTGAGCCGTTGCGACGGTTGTTAAGCGATAGAGGGTGTCATGGGTAACGAAAGCATCAATTGGGACAAGCTGGGTTTTGACTACATCAAGACAGACAAGCGCTATCTGTCGCACTGGCGGAACGGCGAGTGGGACACAGGCACCCTGACCGAAGATAACGTGCTGCACATCAGCGAAGGCTCCACCGCCCTTCACTATGGCCAGCAGTGCTTCGAAGGCCTGAAGGCCTACCGCTGCAAGGACGGTTCGATCAACCTGTTCCGCCCGGACCAGAACGCCGCCCGCATGCAGCGCAGCTGCGCGCGCCTGCTGATGCCGCAGGTGTCCACCGAGCAGTTTGTCGAAGCGTGCAAGCAAGTAGTGCGCGCCAACGAACGCTTCATCCCGCCTTACGGCACCGGCGGCGCGCTGTACCTGCGCCCGTTCGTGATCGGCGTGGGTGACAACATCGGCGTGCGTACCGCCCCCGAGTTCATCTTCTCGATCTTCGCCATTCCGGTCGGCGCCTACTTCAAGGGCGGCCTGACCCCGCACAACTTCCTGATCTCCACCTACGATCGCGCGGCGCCACAAGGCACCGGCGCGGCCAAGGTCGGTGGCAACTACGCCGCCAGCCTGATGCCAGGTTCGGAAGCCAAGAAGAAGCACTTCGCCGACTGCATCTACCTGGACCCTTTGACCCACTCGAAGATCGAGGAAGTCGGTTCGGCCAACTTCTTCGGCATCACCTTTGATAACAAATTCGTCACGCCGAAGTCGCCGTCGGTACTGCCGGGCATCACCCGCCTGTCGCTGATCGAACTGGCCAAGACCCGCCTGGGCCTGGAAGTGATCGAAGGCGACGTGCTGATCGACAAGCTGTCGGACTTCAAGGAAGCCGGTGCCTGCGGCACCGCCGCGGTGATCACGCCGATCGGCGGCATCGAGTACCAGGACAAGCTGCATGTGTTCTACAGCGAAAAAGAAGTCGGCCCGATCACCCAGAAGCTCTACAAAGAGCTGACCGGCGTACAGACCGGCGACGTCGAAGCGCCAGCCGGCTGGATCGTCAAGGTCTGACCTGACGCCCCCCGGCAGCAAAAAGCCCGCCTTTCACTTGCGTGATCGGCGGGCTTTTTTCATGGGCGCCGAAACCTGTGCCCCTAGCCGAGCGCCGCCACTTCCGGCGACAGCAGAATGGCGCTCGCCTTGTCCTTGCCGTGATATTTGTCGATCAGGGAAAACAGGATGGCAGCCGTGCGGATATCCACGATCCCGCTGACATTCTCCTGGTTAAAGCGCATCTGGAAAGCTTCCACTACCCTTTCCGGTTGTTGGTCCAGATAGCCATAACCATAGGTTTGCAGCGCCTTCGTGACCTGGACCATGCTCGGCGGCGACACGCTGAAACGAGTCAGGTAGTCGTCGAGGGTGCGCTCGTCGGGCCAGGCGCCAATGCCGGCTTCGGCAAGCCGTTTCCAGGGAAAGAACGGCCCCGGATCGATCTTGCGCCCGGGGGCGATATCCGAGTGCCCGACGATGTCCGTCGGCTGTATGTCGTACTTCCTGACCAGGTCCCGGGTCAGGCTGATCAGCAGTTCTATCTGGCGCTCGTTGTAGGGCTCGCCCAGCAACTGGCCGGTGTCCTTGTCCCAACCCGCGTTGACGATCTCGATCCCGAGCGAGGTGTCGTTCAGGTTGCTACGGTTCTTCCACTGGCTCACTCCCGCATGCCAGGAGCGGTCGTGGTCATCGACCAACTGGTCGGCCACCGGCAGGCCCTTGTAGGTCTTCGGCCGGTCGGAAATCAGGTAGTTGGCGCTGACGTGTTCCGATCGCGTCAGCGTTTCGAAGGACTGCGCCTGATCGAGCGCGGTGTAGTGCAGGACCAGGAAACGGATCCGATGGTTCTTCGCCACCGCCCTTTCGCCTTTCGAAAGGACGTAGCCGTCTTTCTCCGTGAGCGTGGCCTCGGAGGTGTCTTGGTTGCTGCTGGTACAACCGGTCATCGCCAGCAAGAGGCTTAAGACCGTGGTGTATTTCTTCATGACTTGCCCTTGAACGTTGCTTTCCTTTCCCCGCCCGGCTTGCTGCGTTGCAGGCCTGCGGAGTGGCGCATGCTAGGGACCGGGAGGAAAGACTGTCTTTAGGAAAAGTCCGAAAGTCGCTGAGAAAGTCCGACGACAGAGAGCGCGGATGATGGGCCACGCAGGGCTACTACGCCCCAAGGGGTGGGCATGCCGGGGCCGGCATGCCCGATAGTGCGGGAAAGTTCGCGGTTACTGGTGCTGGACCTGGAACATCGAGTTCACCTGGACCTGTGCCAGCATGTGTTCGGCGCCACCGCCGCGACGCATGCCGCGCACCGGGCAGGCGTCAAGGTAGTCGAGGCCGACCGCCAGCTTCAGGTGCCGCTCGGGCCGGGCCAGGCGGTTGGTCACGTCGAAGCTGTACCAGCCGCCGTCGATCCAGGCCTCCGCCCAGGCGTGGCTGGCCAGGTGGCTTTCGTCTTCGGTGCACAGGTAGCCGGAGACATAACGCGCGGGAATCCCCAGGCCGCGGGCGCAGGCCAGGAACGCATGGGTGTGGTCCTGGCAGACCCCGACCCGGCCGGCGAAAGCCTCGGCCGCGGTGGTGTCCACCGTGGTCGCGCCCGGGCTGTAGACCATGTGTGCGGCCAGGGCGTGCATCAGCTCGATCAGCGCCGCGCGGTCGCGCCGGGTGCCGCAGTGTTGCGCGGCAAAGGCGCCGAGAGCCGCGTCGGCCTTGGTCAGCGGGCTGCTGCGCAGGAACGGCAGCGGCGACTGGCTGTCGTGTTCCATCTCCCGGGCCTGGTCGATTTCCACCTGGCCATAGGCGCTCAGGACCAGGGCGCCATGGGGTTCGTCCATGGTCAGCACGTGCAGGATATTGCCGTAGGGATCGAGCTGGCTGCGCACCAGGCGCGGCAGTTCCAGGTGCCACTCGAGGATGTGCTGGCGCTCGCTGTTCTGCGGGGTCAGGCGCAGGAACTGGATGCTGGTGCAGACTTCATCAGCGTAGCTGTAGGTGGTGTCGTGGCGTATGGAAAGTTTCATACAACCTCCAGATAGGATTCGTGGACGGTCTGCCCCAGGTGACGGATCTGGGCGATGAAGTCGCTCAGCCACAGGTGCAAGCCCGACGCGAGGATCTCGTCGATCCCGGTGTAGCGCAGGCGCGCGTTCAGCTCGGCGGCCAGGCGCTGGGCCGGACGGCCGTTGTTGCCCGGCAGGCTGGCGAGGATCTGGTCCAGCTCCTCGACGCAGGCATGCAGCGAGCGTGGTACGTCGGCGCGCAACAGCAGCATCTCGGACACCTGCTCGGCCCCCGGCGCGTTGCGGTAAATCTCGTTGAACGCCTCGAACGAGGACAGGGCGCGGAGCAAGGCGCTCCACTGGTAGTAGCCGCGGGCCGAGTTGTCGCTGACCTCCTCCGACTCCTCGCCGAACATTTCGTAGCGCGCATCCAGCAGGCGCAGGGTGTTGTCGGCCCGCTCGATAAAGGTGCCCAGGCGAATGAAGCAATAGGCGTCGTTGCGCATGATGGTGCCCGAGGTCGCGCCGCGGAACAGGTGCGAGCGCTCCTTGACCCACTCGCAGAAATGGCTGATGCCGTAGCGCCCCAGGCCGCTCTTGGCGATGTTGCGCATCTCCAGCCAGGTGGCGTTGATGTTTTCCCACATGTCGGCGGTGATGCGCCCGCGCACTGCGTGGGCGTTGGTCCGCGCCGCCCGCAGGCAGCAATAGATACTGCCGGGGTTGGTCTCGTCGAGGGCGAAGAAGTGCAACATGCGTTCGGTGTTCAACTCGCCGTAACGCTGGTTGTAGTCGTCCAGGGTGCCGGCGGCCAGCAGCGACATCGCCAGCTCGGCATGGCCGTCGCTACGCCCCGCCTGGGGCATCAGCGACAGCGAGTAACTGACTTCGAGCATGCGCGCCAGGTTCTCGGCGCGCTCCAGGTAACGGGACATCCAGTAGAGGTCTGCAGCGGTTCTTGAAAGCATTGGTCAATCCTCCACGACCCAGGTGTCTTTGGTGCCGCCGCCCTGCGACGAGTTCACTACCAGCGAGCCTTCACGCAAGGCCACGCGGGTCAGGCCGCCCGGCACCAGGCGGGTTTCGCTGCCCGACAGGACGAACGGACGCAGGTCGATATGCCGCGGGGCGATGCCGTTCTCGACAAAGGTCGGGCACGTCGACAGGCACAGGGTGGGTTGGGCGATATAGGCCTCCGGGCGGGCCTTGAGCCGGGCGCGGAAGTCTTCGATCTCCGCCGCGGTGGCCGCCGGCCCCACCAGCATGCCGTAGCCGCCGGAGCCCTGGGTTTCCTTGACCACCAGGTCCGGCAGGTTGGCCAGTACGTGGGACAGTTCCTCGGGTTTGCGGCATTGCCAGGTCGGCACGTTCTTCAGGATCGGTTCCTCGCTCAGGTAGAAGCGGATCATCTCGTCGACATAGGGGTAGATCGACTTGTCGTCCGCCACCCCGGTGCCCACCGCGTTGGCCAGCACCACGTTGCCGGAACGGTAGGCGGCGATCAGCCCGGGCACGCCGAGCATGGAGTCGGGGTTGAACGACAAGGGGTCGAGGAAGGCGTCGTCGAGGCGGCGGTAGATCACATCCACCGCCTGGGCACCGGAGGTGGTGCGCATGAATACGCGGTCGTCGCGCACGAACAGGTCGGCGCCTTCCACCAGCTCCACGCCCATCTCCCGGGCCAGGAACGCATGCTCGAAATAGGCGCTGTTGAAGCGCCCCGGGGTCAGCACCACCACCGTCGGGTTGTCCAGCGGGCTGGAGCTTTTCAGGGTATCGAGCAACAGGTTCGGGTAGTGGTCGATGGGCGCCACCCGTTGCGCGGCGAAGAGTTCGGGGAACAGGCGCATCATCATCTTGCGGTCTTCGAGCATGTAGCTCACGCCGCTGGGGGTGCGCAGGTTGTCTTCCAGCACGTAGTAGCTGCCGTCGCCGTCACGCACCAGGTCGACGCCGGAGATGTGCGAATAGATATTGCGGTGCAAATCCAGGCCGCGCATCGCCACCTGGTAACCCTCGTTGGCCAGCACCTGCTCGGCCGGGATGATGCCCTCCTTGAGAATGCGTTGCCCGTGGTAGATATCGGCCAGGAACATGTTCAGGGCCTGGACCCGCTGGATGCAGCCGCGCTCGACGTTCCGCCATTCGCTGGCCTTGATGCTGCGCGGGATGATGTCGAAGGGAATCAGCCGTTCAGTGCCTTGCTCGTCACCGTACAACGTGAAGGTGATGCCAGCGCGGTGGAACAGCAGGTCGGCTTCGCGCCGACGCTGGTCCAGCAGCTCCACGGGAGTGTCCGCCAGCCAGCGGGCGAACTCCTGGTAATGTGGGCGGCAGCCACCACTCGCATCATACATTTCGTTAAAAAAAGCACGGGACATACCCCAACTCCTCGCCGTGGTTTAAACGGCTTTTTTATTTAAACTCTCTGTTTCAATAAATCGGGCCTTACGCTGTGCGATAGAAACTGTTCTGTTGAGCACCTCATTGTGCGGCTTGAATATTCCGCTCGATGCTGGCGGAAATACCCCCACTTATTGACGCCAGTCGCTTGGCGAAACTTCCCGTATGGATTTTCGGCAATGGATCGCCCGCGATGACGTCCATTGATTGTGGAACTCGTCACCTCCTTTTTCGTTTTAATGTGAACTTTCAATCTGAAAGTTTTCCGAAACTTCGACAGCACACTTCACTGGAATTCGAAGGCTGTTTATCTGCTGTAGCAATCGCTGTGCCCAAACCCCGCCTCCCTGCAAATAAAGTCCCCAAGGGTGAAAAAACGCCCGCTTGACGGCATTTTTCACTCAACCACGGGGCCCCATCCCCGGTTGACGCTGAAACGTTTTATCCGGAAAGCCGCCTGAACGGCTTTGCACAACACTGGCGCGAACGAAAAAAGTGCAGAAACTGTCGAGGAAGGTTTTTTTGCCCTGACACGGGGATTTTTGGCAAAGCAGCTGTTATCGCTTTGCACAAAGCAAGAGTTGACGCGGCCTGCCGAGAGAAAGAACAGCGCACCATTAGCGGTCCGGAAAACGCACCAACGGCGAACGAAACACCCAATAGCGCCAACTATTGGCGCAATTTCAGCTTTTCGCCAGCGCTAGTTTGTAAAAGTGTCGGACATAATTGAACCGGGCATTTCCGACTTTGCACGGTTCGCGCCCGAAGGAATAACGTTCGCCGACGTTATCCGCCGAAGTCTTCATTCCAGTGTTTATCGATTATCGCCACTGCCTACCCTTGCAGGAGCGAGCTTGCTCGCGATACAGGCACCGCGGCAGATCAGGCACACCGACGTTAAAGCCCTTCCAGATGCCCGACGATGATCCGCACCGCCTCGGCTGGCGATAACAGCGAACTGTCCAGCCTCAAGCGCTCACCGCTCCAGGCCTGGTAATCGTGATCGAGCACCGACTGCCAGCTCGGCGGACGCAGGCCGGGCACATCCGCCTCACGGTTTTCCACCCGGCGCCGGTGCTCGGCGAGGTCCGTGCAGACCACCTCGATGTTGAGCAACGGGCTCTGCTCGGCTTCGGCTATGCCCTGCCAGGCCTGGCGGCTCTCGGCGACCGGATTGACGCAATCGGCCACCACCCGGTTGCCCAGGGCCAGGTTGCTGCGGGCCAGGGCATTGGCGATGTCGTACCCGGCCTTGCCGACTTCCGCCAGCCCGCCGTTGCGCAGTGCCTGCTCGATGTTGTCGATGCGCAGGTAGGTGGCCCGCAGATGGCTGGCCAGGGCCCGGGCGATGGTGGTCTTGCCGCTGCCGGGCAGGCCACTGAAGACGATGAGCATAGGCAGAACTCCAGGCCGGGACTGCATTTGGAGGCTGACGGCAACGCCAGCCATGGGGTTGATAACCGCTATGAAGCCTGGGTAACGGCCGGGCGACCCGGTTTGGCAACGTTCCTGACACGCAGGGCCGGGCTGCCCGGTTCTTCGATCCGGACGGCGAACCGACTGGCGAGCTCCTTGCGCCCCAGGGCGGTCAAGCCCAGCGCCCGGCTGTCCAGGTCCTGGGTCAGCCATTTGCGCCGGATTGCCTCCTGCAACAACGCCGCCCCCAGCGCCCCGCCCAGGTGCGGGCGGCGCATGCTCCAGTCCAGGCACGGGCAGGCAAAGCGCCGGCGCAGGCTGGCCAGAGCTTGCACATCGATGCCCAGCCCAACAAAAAACCCTTCGCCAGCCGGGCTCAGAACGTACTCCTGGGAGCCCTCCTGCGGCTCCTGCAACCAGCCGGCCTCGAGCAGGCGGTCATGCAGCTGCACCGCCAGGGTGCCGGCCATATGGTCGTAACAGGTACGGGCGAACTGCAGGCGGTCCGGAGTGCGCGGGCTGAACCCGGGCGCGGCGTTGCGGCCGATCACCATCAGCGCTTCCAGGGCCTGGGCCACGCGTTTGTCGGCGAGGCTGTAGTAACGGTGGCGGCCCTGCACATGCAGGCGCACCAGGGCCAGTTCCTTGAGCTTGCCCAAGTGCGCGCTGGCGGTGGAGGCGCTGACATCGGCGATCGCCGCCAGCTCGGTGCTGGTGCGCGCGTGGCCATCCATCAGCGCGCAGAGCATTTTCGTCCGCGCCGGCTCGGCAATGGCCGCGGCGACCTGGGATACGGCGTTGTCGTGCTGCTGTGCATTCATATTTCGCTCCCGAACGAATCGTGCCCCTCGCAGGTTGCCGATAGTAGCAACACTTCTCCCCCGCGAATAAGGCCGCACGCCATGGACCCGATCACCGCCGTCACCCACGCCGATCCCTACCCTTACTACGCCAGCCTGCGGGCCCGGGGCGGACTGGCCTTCGACCCCGGACTGGGAATGTGGCTGGCCAGCAGCGCCGCAGCGGTGGCCGCGGTGCTGGCCCATCCCGAGTGCCGGGTACGTCCTGCGCACGAGCCGGTGCCCCAAGGCATAGTCGGCGGTGCCGCCGGCCAAGTGTTCGGCCTGCTGATGCGGATGAACGACGGCGAACGCCAGCGTTGCCCCCGGGCCGCCATCGAGCCGGGCCTGCAACAGGTGCATGCCGAGGAAGTCAGCCAGCGGGTCGCCGCCCTGCTGCTGGGCCTGCCAAGCGATACCCCGGCCAGGCTGCATGACTGCCAGTTCCACCTGCCGGTGGCGGTGGTCGCCGGGCTGCTGGGCTTTGCCGCGCACCAATTGCCGGCGATTGCCGGGCTGACCCGGGACTTTGTCGCCTGCCTGTCGCCTGCCTGTCGCCGGCCAGCGACCGGGCACAACGGGATGCCGCCCATCGGGCGGCCGGACAACTGACTCGACGCTTTGAGGTTCTGCTCGATCAGCCGCCCGTCAGCCCACTGTTGCAACGGATCGTCGCAGGCTTCAACGCTCAAGATCGCGACAGCCTGATCGCCAACCTGATCGGCCTGTTGTCCCAGACCTTCGAAGCCAGCGCCGGGCTGATCGGCAATACCCTCTGCGCCCTGCTGGGCGATCGCCGGTTGCTCGCGGACCTGCGAGCGGCGCCCACCCGGGTCGCCGACCTGCTGGCCGAAGTGCAGCGCCACGATCCGCCGGTGCAGAACACCCGGCGCTTCGTCGCCGCGCCTTGCAGCATCGCCGGGGTGACGCTGGAGCCCGGCGCAGTGGTGCTGGTGTTGCTGGCCTCGGCCAATCGCGACCCGCAGTTGAACCCGCAGCCGGATCGCCTGCTGCTCGAACGCCAGGCGCGGCGCAGTTTCAGCTTTGGCAGCGATCGCCACCAATGCCCCGGCCAAGAGTTGGCCCTGGCCATCGCCAGCGCGGTGGTCGGTGCGCTGGCGCGGCAATCGACCCTCGACCAGCCCATCGCCTGGACTTACAAACCCTCGCTCAACGGGCGCATCCCCTTGTTCACTAGCCTGCCGGAGTCGCACTGATGATCGCCGTGATATTCGAGGCCCTGCCCCGCCCGGAACATCGTCAGCGTTACCTGGACCTCGCCGCCGCGTTGAAACCGCTGCTGCTGGAGATCGACGGCTTCATTTCCATCGAACGTTTCCAGAGCCTGAGCGAGCCGGACAAGCTGCTGTCCCTGTCGTTCTGGCGCGACGAGCAAGCGGTCGAAGCCTGGCGCACCCTGGAACGCCATCGCACGGCCCAGGCCCTGGGGCGGACCCAGGTGTTCGCCGACTACCGGCTGCGGGTCGCCGAGGTGGCGCGCGACTACGGGCTGACCCAGCGCGAGCAGGCGCCGGCGGACAGCCGCCGGGCCCATGCCGGGTAACACTGCTGGGCGCCTATTCGACCAATGAATGGTGCTCAGAGGGTGATCGGGCTTCTGCTAGGGTCATGCTTGGACCCGGGAGGACAGGATCATGAGCCAGATCACCCAACACGCCCTGAAGCTCAATGGCATCGAATTGCACCTGCATGCCGCCGGCCCGCTGGACGGCCCGCCGGTGTGGCTGCTGCATGGGTTTCCCGAGTGCTGGTATTCGTGGCGCCGGCAGGTCGCGCCTCTGACGGCCGCCGGCTACCGGGTGCTGCTCCCGCAGATGCGCGGCTACGGCGACAGCAGCGCCCCCGAGGAGGTGGCGGCCTATGACGTGTTGACCCTGTGCGCCGATATTCAACAAGCGATGGATGCCCTGGGCCAGGAGCAGGCCTGCATCGTCGGTCACGACTGGGGCGCCGTGGTGGCCTGGCATCTGGCGCTGCTGGAGCCGCAACGGGTCAAGGCCCTGGTGACCCTGTCGGTGCCGTTCGCCGGCCGCCCGAAACGCCCGGCCGTGGAGATCATGCGCGAGCTGTTCGCCGAGCGTTTCAACTACATCCTGTACTTCCAGGAACCCGGCGTCGCCGAGCGGGAACTGGACGCCGACATCGACCGCAGCCTGCTGCATTTCATGCACGACTGCGAACGCCTGCTGGATGAAAAAAGCCCGTCGGCCCTGCTGTTCGAGGGCATGCCTGCGCGCCACGCACCGCCCGCCTGGTGCACGCCGGAGGATTTTGCGGTGTACCGGCGCACCTTTGCAGGGCGAGGTTTTCGCGGCGCCTTGAACTGGTACCGCAACTTCGAGCGCAACTGGCAACGGACCGAACACCTGGGCGAATGCCAGGTGAGCCAACCCACCCTGTTCATGATCGGCGACCGCGACCCGGTGGGCCAGCTGGAAGCCCGCACGCTGGAGCGCATGCCCGGCAAGGTGCCGCGCCTGGAACAGCATCGGCTGGCGGATTGCGGGCACTGGATCCAAAGCGAACAGGCCGCAGAGGTCAATCTGCGGCTGTTGGATTTTCTGCGCCGGCATTACCCCTGCCCGCCTGCGGCCCGGACAGGGGCCAGCGTTACAGACTGCGGTGCTCGAGGGTGAGGTGCGACAGTTCGTGGACCGGCGCCAGGCGCTGGCGGATGGTCTCGGCGCTGACGCCGGCGGCCGCCACCACACTGACAATCGCCGCCCGCGCCTGCGGGCCGACCTGCCACACATGCAGGTCGGTGATGCGCGCATCGCCGGCGGCTTCCACCGACTGGCGAATCTCGCCGGCCAGTTGTTCGTCCGTGGTGTCGAGCAGTACCGCCGCGCTGGACTTCATCAGGCTATACGCCCAACGGGCGATCACCACCGCGCCAACGATGCCCATCACCGGGTCGAGCCAGACCCACCCCAGGTAACGCCCCGCCAGCAATGCGGCGATGGCCAGGACCGAAGTCAGGGCATCGGCCAGCACATGGACGTAGGCCGAGCGCAGGTTGTTGTCGTGGTGATGGCCGTGCCCGTGTGAATGCTCGTGCGGATGCTCATGAGCCTGCTGATCAACGTGGCCGTGATGGGCGTGGCCGCCGGAAAGCAGCAAGGCACTGACGATGTTCACCAGCAGCCCGGCCACGGCGATCACAGTCGCCTCGGTGAAGGCCACCTGGGTCGGCTGCAACAGCCGCAGCAACGACTCGCCGGCAATGCCGATGGCCACCAGGCCGAGGATCAGCGCCGAAGCGAACCCCGCCAGGTCGCCGACCTTGCCGGTGCCGAAGCTGAAACGCGCGTTGTCGGCATTGCGCCGGGCAAAACCGTAGGCCGCCGCCGCGATGCCCAGGGCCCCGGCGTGGGTCGCCATGTGGAAACCATCGGCGAGCAAGGCCATGGAACCGGTGAGATAACCGGCGGCGATTTCGCCAATCATCATGACGAAGGTCAGCGCCACCACCCACAATGTGCGCCGGGCGTTTTCATCGTGGGCGGCACCGAGGAAGTGGTGGTCGTGGGTCAAGCCTGCCGCTGGCAAGGTCGGGCGCATGGTGTGGCCTCCAGTCAGGAATAACGACGAATGGCTTCGAGCAGTTCGTTCACGCCCTTGGCCCGTTCGGCATCGCTGAGTTCAGGATGGGCCACATGCTCCAGGGCATGGGCCTCGATGATTTCCCCCATCAGCCCGTTGATCGCGCCACGGGTGGCCGCCACCAGGTGCAGGGTCTTGGCGCACTCCGCGCCGGACTCCAGGGCCCGCTCCACGGCCTGCATCTGGCCCTGGATGCGCCGGACCCGTTTGAGCAGATCGTCTTTCTGTGCGTGCGTGTGCGACATACCTATACCCCCTATACCTATATGGCGTTTATCCTGGCCGATGCCATGGGCCTACGCAAGGGCTTGATGACACCGGTCGTCCGCCACTGCCTATCGATCACCCACGGCCCAGCCCTGCCAGGCGAAGCACGGAGACACGATTTCAAAGAGGGATTTACCGAGGAAGGTCACGCCCAGATCAGGCAGATCTCCTGACCTGGGCGATGGGCGAAATCAATCGTCGCGGGTCAGGACTTCCAGCAACTCGATTTCGAACACCAGGTTGGCATTCGGCGGGATCTTGCCCATCGACCGCTCGCCATAACCCAGGTGCGCCGGCACCAAGAGCTTGCGCTTGCCGCCGACCTGCATGCCCATCAGGCCCTGGTCCCAGCCTTTAATTACCCGTCCGGTGCCGATCACGCACTGGAAAGGCTTGCCGCGCTCCCAGGACGAATCGAAGGGCGTGCCGTCTTCCAGGAAACCGCGGTACTGGGTGGTAATCAAGGCGCCCTTGACCACCGCCTTGCCCTCGCCCACTTCGATATCGATCACCTGCAACGAATCGCTCATCCACTCACTCTCTATTGACGGCGGCCGGCAGTGGCCACCGAGGGTGCGGAAAGTAACAAATTTTCGCCCTCGCGACCTGTAAGGCATGCTCCTGGATGGGGCTGAGGCAGGGCACATTACTGATGCCTCCTGGCCCAGCCAAAATTTTCAGATTGTCCCTACAGACCCTCCATAGCCGAATCCAATAGCGTCCCTAAGCCAACTGCAAATGCTCTTCGCTCCCCCTCTGACGGGGGCTTCTTTATGGACAATGTGGACGCAAACACGGATGAGTGGCTACGTACCGAACGCCCCGAAGGGCTATCGCAACAAGGGGGTAGAGCCCGTCGATCTGGGCGCCCAACGCTGGGCGCAATACCCGGACCTGCCACCGAAGGCAGAAGCCAAACCCCAGACAGCTGGGTGCACCTTTACCAAGCCCTGCAAGCTCCCTGATGGGGTCATCAACTACGCCAGCTCCGCCATTCCCACCAATGCCATCAGCGAATACGGGCAGCTCGTTTTGCTGGGCGGACGCGAAGCGGATGCAACGGGGAAAATCCCTCTCCAGCAAATCAGTGGTCACGCGTTACCTGCTGCACTTGGAACACTTCTATTAGGTGGAGTGGCTGCTACTGCTGGTGCTGCTACAGGGGTTGGCACTGGGGCCGGTGCTGGAATCAGCACGGGTACTGCGGCAACAGGCGCGAGTGCGGGTACCACGTTTTTTACCACGGGCGTTATTGCAGGTGGATTGGCGGGCATAGCCGCGTTGCTCTGGCCATCGAGCTTGGGCGACAGCAGCCTGTACACAACCGAACAGCTCAAAGCGCTCAAGGAAGGCCGCACACGTGTCCGGTTGCACATAGAACAGCAAGCTGACGGCACGCTGAAAGGCTACGGATACAACACTGAGAAGCGCAGCGACTGGGAAATGATCCCTGTTGCCCGGTTCGAGACTCAGGGCTCTCAGCAGGTGGCCGATTTCGGAGACGGGATCACCCTGACCTGGACACCAGCCATTGACCCATCCAGCACGTCAGGAATTCCCCCGCTAGAAGCTGCACCACAAGCTCCCCAGATATGGATTTATCCGCCCACCGAACAGGCGGATAGCATCATCGTCAACCCGCTCTACCCGCCTGATTACAAAGACTTCATCCTGGTCTTCCCGCCGGGGTCCGGGATTCAGCCTCTGTACATCGTGTTCAACATTCAGTTGGAGAAGAACAGGAAGCAGGGCAAGGCTTTTGAGGACATGTCTTATGACGAGTACAGCAAGACCAAGCCCGAAAGTGCCCGTGAAGTCACAGTGAAAACCGACAGTGGAGTGCGCACACGTATTGATATGATGGGCAGGAATGCTGATGGCGAAATCTCATGTGTTGAATGCAAATCTTCTGAAATCGCACCATTGACCAAGAACCAGAAAAAGGCTTTCCCGGAAATTGAGAAAACCGGTGCGACCGTTGTAGGCAAAGGTAAACCCGGCTTCCCCGGAGGCACCACTATTCCACCCACCAGAGTCGAAATCATCCGACCTGACCCGGCCCTCTGAGGGAACAGACATGTCCATCGTAGACACGAAAGTCGTAGATATTATTGCAGTGCCAGAGTGGGAACCCGATAACGTGATTCTGGTTATCACGGACCACCTTGAATGGGGTGATAAAACCCAACAAGGTGAACACCTATTATTGCTGCAAGAGAAGATCAACACTTACATCGCGTTCATCGAAAGCGGTGAAATCCTAGAGAGCTATCCACCATCCAAAGACAAAGCCCCCATCATTCGTATCAACGGTCTGTACGAACTACCAGAACAAGGCGAACTCTTCATTGACCGCGTTACCGAGGTGCTGAAAGACGTTGGTATCGGGCTAGAGTTCATCCTTAAAGCGGATGAAAAAATACGCAACATGTGAACAAGGGCCACGCCCAAATGAAAGACAGCGACACCAATGTCAATCGGTTGAAAGAGTGCCAATGGGATCTGGCAAAGCCCTGATCCCCCACTCCCCCCTCAAGGCCGCTTGAACAAACTCCAGACAAACGCCACCACCCCACCCACGGTCGCCACCCCCGCCAGCCACCCCACCACCGACAACCCCTGCCAGGCCGGGCCGGCCGCGGCGATCTGTGGGCCGAAGGCGATCAGCAGCGCGCTGATCAGCAGGGCCAGGGACAAGCGGGTGGAGGCCAGGCGCAGGGATTTTTCCAGGCGCTCGATGCCCGGCATGTCGAGGCGCAGGTCGACCACGCCGTGTTTCAGGCGGTTGATCAGCAGGCGGGTCAGTTGCGGCAGTTCGACGGCGACGCCACGGCCCAGTTCCAGGCCGTCGAGGCCCAGGCGGCGGGCGAGTTTCCAACTGAACTGCTGCTTGAGCATCTTGCTGATGGCCGGACGCGCGGTGGCTATCAGGTCCAGTTGCGGGTCGAGCCGGGTGAGCACGCCATCGGCGGTGATCAGCGCCTTGAACAGCACCAGCAGGTCGGCCGGCAGCAACAGTTGGTATTCGCGCATCAGGCCGAGGAAGTCCTCGATCATCGCACTCATGTTCAGCGCCTTGCCGCCGTGTCGGCCCATGAATTCCCGGGCGGCCTGTTCGATGGCGGACAGGTCGCGCACCTGCTCGCCGCTCCAGTCGATCAGCACCGCCACCAGCGCTTCGGTACTGCCTTCGGTCATGGCCCGCATGAAGCTCATGACCTCCAGGCGCCGGCGTTCGTCGAGGCGCCCGACCATGCCGAAGTCGATAAAGCCGACCCGATTGTCGTCCATGGCCCGCAGGTTGCCGGGGTGCGGGTCGCCGTGGAACAGGCCGTCCTCCAGCAGCATCTTGATGAACGCCTGGGCCCCGCGCTGCGCCAGCAGGCTCGGGTCCAGGCCCTGCTCGATCAGGGCCTGGCGTTCCAGCGGCGTGTGACTGGGCAAAAATTCCTGGACCAGCAGGCGCTCGCTGCTGTGCAGCCAGTGGATACGCGGAATGGCGATCTGCGGATGCTCGGCGAAATTCGCCGCCACGGTGTCGCAGTGCTGCCCCTCCTGGGTGAAGTCCAGTTCTTCAAGCATCGCCCGGGCCAGTTGCCGGACCATCTGCCGCGGCTGGTAATGGGCCAGGGACGCGTTCTCTTCCACCAGCATCGCCACGCCTTCCAGCAGTTGCAGGTCGGCGCTCATCTTGCGCCGCAGGCCGGGGCGCTGGACCTTGACCACCACCGCCTCGCCACTGAGCAGGCGCGCGCGATAAACCTGGGCGATGGAGGCCGCGGCCAGGGGCTCGCTGTCGAACTCGGCGAACACCTGGTCCAGCTCGCAGCCCAGGTCGTCGCGTACCTGATTTTCCAGCTCGCTCCAGGGCAGGGTCGCGGCGCCGCTGTGCAACGCCTCCAGCTCGCTGATCCAGTGCGACGGCAGGATGTCGCTGCGGCTGGCAAGGATCTGCCCGAGCTTGATAAAGGTCGGCCCGAGCTTTTCCAGGGTCAGGCGCACCCGCTGTGGCGTCGAGTCTTGTGGCTGCGCTTCACCAGCGGCTGGCGACTCGCCCAAAAGGCGGCCCAGGCCCAGGCGTAGCAAAACGTCCTGGGCACCGAAGGCCGCCAGCACGGCGACAATCTGGTGCACCCGCTTATGGTGTTTGAGAGCCGTCCAGGTGGGTTCGAGCATGGTCGGGATGATCCTTCACAAGGTGACGCCCGCGGCGTGGCTGACGGGCCAGGGTTGGGTGGCGCGCCTGCCGCGGACTCCGGGATCGACGACAAGCCATGCAAGGTCCGACCACAGCGCCCGGCAATCATTCACAACGCGCTGGCGCCGATTGCGCCTCCTGGTGCGAGGCGCTGCCGAAGAGCGCAGGCCGACGGCTGCCCATGGCTGCGCCCGCCATGAATTCGGTTACCATGGCGCCCCCCTGAAATCCGCACGCCGATAAGGACATCCGTATGGCTGTTTCAACTATTGTGATTCTGCTCGTTCTGGCCCTGCTGGTGATCTATGTCATCACCGTCTACAACGGCCTGGTGGCCCGCCGGAACCGCTTCAAGAACGCCTTCGCGCAGATCGAAGTCCAGCTCAAGCGCCGTTACGACCTGATCCCCAACCTGGTGGAAACCGCCAAGGCCTACCTCAAGCACGAGCGCGACACCCTCGAAGCCGTGACCGCGGCGCGCAATGCCGCGCTGGCGGGTCTCAAGGCCATCGCGGCCGAGCCCGGCAACCCGCAAAACATGGCGCAACTGGGCCAGGCCGAAGGCGTACTGTCCAGCGCCATGGGCCGGCTGAACCTGAGCATGGAGGCCTACCCGGACCTCAAGGCGTCGCAGAACATGCAACAGCTGAGCGAAGAGCTGACCAGCACCGAAAACAAAGTGTCCTTTGCCCGCCAGGCCTTCAACGACACGGTGATGGATTACAACAGCTACAAACAGAGTTTCCCGCCGGTGATCCTGGCCGGCCTGTTCGGCCATGGCGCCGATGCCAGCCTGCTGCAATTCGCCGACAGCGCCCTGATCCAGGAAGCCCCCAAGGTCGCGTTCTAACCCTTTGTCACCCTGGATGGTCCGATGAACTTTTTTGAACACCAGGCCCGGGCCAAACGGCGTACCGGCACCCTGGTGCTGCTGATGATCCTGGCCGTGCTGTGTCTGGTGACCGTCACCAGCCTGGCGCTGAACCTGCTCTGGCTGCAATTTCTCAAGGAGATGAAGCAGTCGCCGAGCTTCGACTGGCACCTGACGGCGATGATCGCCGCGGTGGTGTTCCTGGTGGTGATCGGCAGCAGCATGGGCAAGCACTCCGAACTGAAAGCCGGCGGCAAGGTGGTCGCCAAGCGCCTGGGTGGCCGGCTGATCAACCTGCACCCGGACGGCCTGGAAGAACAACGGCTGCTCAATGTGGTCGAGGAAATGGCCCTGGCCTCGGGCACGCCGGTGCCACAGGTGTACGTGCTGCCCGATGCCGGGATCAATGCGTTCGCCGCCGGCTTCACGCCACAGGAGGCGGTGATCGGGGTCACCCGCGGCGCCATCGTGGTGCTCAACCGCGAGGAACTGCAGGCGGTGATCGCCCATGAGTTCAGCCACATCTACAACGGCGACATGCGCCTCAACACCCGGCTGGTGGCGATTGTCCACGGCATCCTGGTCATCGGCCTGACCGGCGAGGCGATGGCCAACGGGGTCAACCAGGCTGGCCGGCTGGCGCAAAACCGGGTCGGCGGGCTGGCGATGTGGAGTGGCCTGGCGCTGATCCTGCTGGGCTCGGTCGGGACTTTTTTCGGCAACCTGATCAAGGGCGCCATCAGCCGCGAGCGCGAGTTCCTCGCCGATGCCTCGGCGGTGCAGTTCACCCGCAACCCGGCCGGCCTGGTCGGCGCGCTGAAAAAAATCGGCGGTTACGCCGCCAGCTCGAAACTCGACAGCGCCTTCAGCGCTGAATACAGCCACCTGTATTTCAGTGAAGGGGCCACCCTCTCCGTCTATGGCCAGTCCGCGACCCATCCGCCCCTCTCGGCGCGGATCCGGCGCCTGGAACCCGGCTGGGACGGCCGCTTGCCCACCATTGAAGCCATCGAACTGCCGGCCGAACCCGCCCGCTCCGGCCTGGACAGCTCCGGGGTGTTCAGCCGCCAGTCGCAAGCGACCAGCGCCCTGGTGTTCGACCTGAATGCGATCAAGCAGTCGATTGCCAGCATCGGCAGCCCGAACGCGCAACATCTGCTGGCCGCCCAGGCAACGCTGGTCAGCCTCGACCCGGCGCTCCAGCGCAGCGCCCACAGCACCACCGGCGCCCAGGCGCTGGTCTATGGCCTGCTGCTGTCCGCCAACGACTCGATGCGCCACCGGCAACTCGCGCAGTTGGACGCCAACAGCCCCACCGAGGTCTTCGGTTGCCTGCAAGCCCTGCAAAAACAACTGGCGGCCCTCGACCCGAACCTGCGCCTGCCGCTGCTGGACCTGTCGATACCGGCCCTGCAGCAGCTGGACAAGAAAGCCTGCAAGCTGTTCATGGACAACCTGCGGCAACTGATCGATGCCGACGATCAGGTCGAGCTGCTGGAGTGGACGCTGCTGCGCATCGTGCAACGCAATGTCGAAGGCCTGCCGGCGCCCGAGTACAAATGGGGGCTGTTCCAGCGCAGCGAAGAACTGGCGGTCCTGCTCGGCGCCCTGGCCAGTGCCGGGCAAAAGACCGCGCAGCAGGCCCAACTGGCCCTGGCTCATGCCTGGAGCGGCCTGCCCTTCGCCCAGCCGCAACCGGCGGAGGTCGACCTCGAACACCTGGATGCCGCCCTGGTGCGCCTGCGCCAGTTGATGCCCGAGGAACGGCCGACGCTGCTGCAGGCCATGGCCCGCTGCGTCTGCTACGACGGCCTGGTCACCGTGGCCGAAGCCGAGCTGATGCGCGCCGTGGCCGATGTGCTGGATTGCCCGATGCCGCCGCTGCTGCCCCCGGCAGTCACCGAGCCCGCGCCTTCCCAGACATCGGCCAGCGCCCCCCAGGCCGCCACGCTCTGAGTACCGGTCAACCATTCCTGCCCAGCGCCAGCCTGGGCAGGCACCGCATCCTTACCAGAGCGCGACCTCGTAGGTGAAATAGAGGCGGTTGCTGTCGCGCCCCCGGGCGAAGTCGGAGCGGTACACATAGTTGCGCAGCTTCACCCCCAGGCCCTTGAAGCGGCCTTGCTGCACCACATAGGCCAGTTCGGCATCGCGTTCCCATTCCTTGATCGCCGAGTTTGACTGGCCATCGCTGCCGCTCAGGTAGCGGGTGGAAAACGCCAGCCCCGGCACCCCGAGGGCGGCGAAGTTGTAGCCGTAGCCGAGCATCCAGGTTTTCTCGTCCTCCTCGATGAACTTGCCAATGCCCACGTTGCTGAACGAGTACACCGTGGCGCCGCTGATATAAGGCAAGCCGGCATCCCCATTGAGCACCTGATAGCCGCCACTCAGGGTATGGCCGGCCACGGCATAGGACAGCAGGCCGCTGAGCATATCGTTGTCGATGTTGCCGCCGTAGGCCGAACCGCTGTCGCTGCTGTGGAAGTAACGCAGGTCACTGGTCAGCACGCCGGCGCCCAGCTTCAGGTCGTGCTGGAGACCGGCGAAGTGCTGCCGGTAGAAGTGCTCGAGCTCGCCGTAGAAGTAGCTCAGGCGCAGGTTTTTGCCGAGCTTGTAGTCGCCCCCGGCATAGGTGAAGTCCCCGGACTTGTCGCCGGCATAACCGTCCGCAACGATCGGCACGCTGTCGCTGGAATCGCGCAGCTTGAAGCGATCCAGCCGGCCAGCGGTGAGCGTCAGGTTGTCGATGTCGCTGCTGGTGAGCTGCGTGCCCTGGTAGGTCTGCGGCAACAGTCGTGCGTCGTTGTAGATCAGCACCGGGTTCCTGGGCAGCAAGGTGCCATGCTTGAGCGTGGTCCCGGCCAGCCTGGCCTTGGCCGTGACACCGGCACTGGCGAACGCGTCGGCGGCACGACCGTCGTCATGCACCGGCAGCAGGCCGGTACCGCTGCGGCCCCGCCCCGAGTCGAGTTTGACCCCGACCAGGGCCAGCCCGTCGATACCCAGGCCGAGGGTGCCGGGGGTGAAACCCGACTGGAAATCCAGCAGCAGGCCCTGGGCCCACTCCGTGCGCTCGCTCTTGGCCGTGCGTGCCGCCCGGGCGCTCAGGCCATGCTCGTCACGGAAGTTCTCGTTGAAATAGACATTGCGCAGTTGCAGCTTGAGCGTGCTGTCGTCGCCAAAGCCTGCCGCGCCGACAGTCGTCAGCGGCAACAGGGCGGCCAGAGGAAACCACGCCCCAGGGGTGATCGAACGGCTCATATCGGACTACTCATTGTTGTTATTCGAGTTGTTGTTTTTTTAAGGTGCAGCTATTCGAGGTGCCGTTATTCCAGGTGCAGGTGCCGCGCGCCTTGGACCCGGCGCGCCAGGGAACACCTGATGGTTCAGGGGGATGACTCAGGGGAACAGGCTCAGGAAAACAGAGTCAGCGCGCCGGTCAGCAGGGCCAGGGCGGTAATTACCAGGGAGGTCAGGACCGCCCATTTGACGGTGGCTTTCTGGAAGTCGCCGATGTCGCGGTCGACCATCCCCACCAGCAGCAGGGTCGAGGCCACCAGCGGGCTCATCAGGTGCACCGGCTGGCCGAGGATCGAGGCCCGGGCGATCTCCAGCGGATCGATGCCATAGGCCGCCGCGGCATTGGCGAGGATCGGCACCACGCCGAAGTAGTAGGCATCGTTGGACAGCACGAAGGTCAGCGGCATGCTGGTGATGGCCACCACCAGCGGGAACAGATGCCCCCACGACGGCGGAATCCAGTCCACCAGGGTCTGCGCCAGGGCATCGACCATCTTGGTACCGGAGAAGATCCCGGCAAAGATGCCGGCGGCGAACACCAGCAGCACCACCGTCATGGCATTGCCCGAATGGGCGAGGATCCGCTCTTTCTGCATCTCCAGTTGCGGGTAGTTGATCATCAGCGCCAGCACGAAGCCGATCAGGAACAGGATCGCCGAATGCATCAGGCCCATCACCAGCGCCACCATCACCGCCACCACCAGCAACAGGTTGACGTAGGCCAGCTTCGGTCGCTTGCAGGGCGTGTCTTCGACAATGGCCTTGATGTAGCAGTTGCCGCCACCGCTCTGCAGCTGGGTGTTGCCGATGCGCTTGCGCTCGGCGCGGCCCAGCAGGAAAGCGCTGAACACCACCCAGGCCGCACCGCCGATCATGGTCGGCAGCAACGGCACGAAGTACTCGCCGGCATCCAGCCCCAGGGCGGCGATGGCCCGGGTGGCCGGACCGCCCCAGGGGGTCATGCCGCTCATGATGCTCAGGGACAGCATGGCGATGGTGGCGAGGATCATCGGGTTCATGCCGATGCGCTTGTACAGCGGCAGCATCGCCGCGCAGGTGATCATGTAGGTGGTGGTGCCGTCACCGTCCAGGGCCACCAGCAGCGACAACAACGCGGTGCCGACGGCGATCTTCACCGGGTCGCCGTTGACCCGCTTGAGGATCTTGCGGATCAACGGGTCGAACAGGCCCGCGTCGATCATCAGGCCGAAGAACAGAATCGCGAACAGCAGCAGCGCCGCGGAGGGGGCGACCATTTTCAGGCCGTCGAGCATCATTTTTCCGGTGCTGCCGGCAAACCCGCCGATCACCGCGAAGACAATCGGCACCAGGGTCAGGGCAACGATCGGGGACAAGCGTTTGGTCATGATCAGGAAGGTGAACACGACCACCATGGCCAGGCCGAGTAATGCAAGCATGAGGGATTCTCTTGTTGTTATGGACAAGCATGGCCGACGCCCAGGCGCACGGCCCCCTACCCGCCAGGCGGGGCCTAGCGAGGGTTTCAACCGGGGTCAGAAACGGAAGATGGAGGGAGCCGCAAGCGGCTAGAGGTGTTTGCCGGCCTGCACCGGCTCCCAGGCTGGGTCACTGGCCTGGGCGTTGGGCGTCGCCTTGCCATCCAGGGTCTGTAGCAGCACCTGGCGATCGCAGGCGTTTTCCGACAGCGAGATCACCACCGTGGCCACGGCATTGCTGGCCAGGCTGGTGAGCGCACGGGCCTCGGACATGAAGCGGTCGATGCCGATCAACAGCGCCAGCCCCGCCAAGGGGATGTCGTGGATCACCGTCAGGGTCGAGGCCAGCGCGACAAAGCCACTGCCAGTCACCCCCGCCGCGCCTTTGGACGACAGCAGCATGATCGCCAGCATCGTGATCACCTGCCCCAGGCTCAAGTCGATGTTGCAGGCCTGGGCAATGAAAATCGCCGCCAGCGACAGATAAATAGCCGTGCCGTCGAGGTTGAACGAATAGCCGGTGGGCAGCACCAGGCCCACCACGCCTTTCTTGCAACCCAGGGCCTGGAGCTTTTCCAGCATGCGCGGCATCACCGGCTCGGTGGATGAGGTGCCCAGCACCACCAGGAACTCTTCACGCAGGTAGCGCAACAGCTTCCACAGGCTGAACCCATGGGCGCGACAAATACCCCCCAGCACCACGAAGACGAAGAATCCGCAGGCGATGTACAGGGTCATGATCAGCTTGGCCAGGGCGCCCAGGGAGGTGATGCCGTACTGGCCGACCGTGAAGGCCAGCGCGCCGAACGCCCCGATCGGGGCAAAGCGCATCAGGTAGGAAAAGATCTTGAACACCATGTGCGAGGCGGCTTCCAGCACATCCAGCACGGGCTTGCCGCGCTCGCCCAGGGACGACAGGGCAAAACCGCAGAGCACCGCGATGAACAGCACCGGCAGCACTTCGCCCTTGGTGAAGGCGCCGATAAAGGTCTCGGGAATGATGTGCATGAAGAACTCCACCACCCCCAGCTTCGCCGCCGACTCGGTGTACTGCGACAAGCCCTGGGTACTCAGGTGAGTGGGGTCGATGTTCATGCCCGCGCCGGGCTTGAACAGGTAGACCGCCACCAAGCCGATGATCAGGCTGACCACCGTCAACGCCAGGAACAGCAGCAAGGTCTTGCTCAGGAGGCGGCCCAGGGAACGCTTGTCGTTCATCCCGGCGATCCCGGTGACGATGGTGCAGAACACCACCGGCGCGATCATCATCTTGACCAGCTTGATGAAGGCATCGCCCAGGGGCTTGAGGGCAATGGCCTGCTGGGCCCAGAAGTGCCCGACCACCACGCCCAGCAGCACGGCACAGATGATCTGGAAGTAGAGCGATTTAACGACTTTCATGGCATCACCCATTTTTAGAATTGTTCTGATGCGAACGACTGTCACTGCGGTGCAGGACTATCCGGCCAGGCGTTGTGACGCCGGGGCGTAGACGAAACCGGAGAACAGCCTTCGCGCGGTGCGTACCACCGAGGCGCGAATGGTCTCTCCCTGGTTACCGGTGTAGGACAATACGACATCGATCGCGCCACTGGGATGTTCCAGGCGCACTTGCTGCAAACGCGCGGGCCCCATGTCGCCCAGCAGTTGCGCGGCGACGCTGCCCTCGCTGACACAGGCGGTGGCCAGGCCGATGGCGCCGGTGATGGCCAGCGCGCGATGGCAGCTGTGCGGCATGAAGTAACGCGCCTGCACGGTGCCGCCGGCCACCGCCGGCGAGATCAGCACCGGCTTGGGGATCACCTTGTCGCTGACGTCGCCCAGGCCCATGGCCAGGCCCGCCTTCAAGCGCAGGGACTCCAGCCGCCGCAGGAAGTCCTTGTCGGCGTCCAGCTCGGCCGGGGTTTCATCCCCGCGCTTGCCCAATTGACCGGCCTCGACGATCAGCAGCGGCATGGCCATGTCGATGCAGGTCACCGGTACGCCATCGATCAGGTCCCGGGTGTTCCCGGTGGGGAAGAGTTTACCGGTCTTGCTGCCCGCGGCGTCGAGGAACGTCAGTTGCACGGGGGCGGCGGTGCCGGGCACGCCATCGATGGCGGTATCGCCTTCGTAGCTGACCTTGCCCGCCGGCGTTTGCACCAGGGAATTGACGAAGGTGCCGGTATTGAGATTGCGGATCCGCACCTGGGTCTGCTCGCCCGTGGCCTTGACCAGGCCTTGCTCGACGGCGAAGGGACCGACCGCGCACAGCATGTTGCCGCAGTTGGGCGCGGTATCGACCCGGCGCTGGGACACCATCACCTGCACGAACAGGTAGTCGACATCGGCCTCGGGGTGCAGCGACGGGCTGACGATCGCGACCTTGCTGGTCTGCGGGCTGCCGCCACCAATGCCGTCGATCTCCAGTTCATGTCCCGAGCCCATCAGGTCGAGCAGCAGCTCATCGCGCTGTGCGATGGACACCGGCAGATCCCAGGCGAGAAACACCGGCCCCTTGGAGGTACCGCCGCGCATGAGCACACAAGGAATTCGTTGCATGGACACAGACTCTTGTTAATCAATCGGGTTAATTGATGTTCTGGGCACAAGAGTGTCAGGGAATAAATCATGTTTCCAATGCAAAGATCGTAGCAATTATTGCGTTTCACACATGAAAAATTTAAGGTGGACAGCGCCTGCCTTCCCGCCCTCGCTTGAGACGAAAAACATGGAATATGAGCTCCAGGACATAAGATCCTTCGTGAAAATCGCCGAACTCGGAAGTTTCCACGAGGCGGCCGATGCCCTGCACTTGTCCCAGCCAGCCCTGAGCCGTCGGATCAAGAAGCTGGAGGAAGGCCTGGGCACCGCCCTGCTCGACCGCACCACGCGCAAGGTCAGCCTGACCAGCGTCGGCCGGGACTTCCTGCCCAAGGCCCGGCGCCTGCTGGATGACTTCGACGACTCGATCCTCAATATCCGCGAACTGGCGGAACGGCAGATCGGCCAGGTGACCCTGGCCTGCATTCCCACTGCGGCCTTCTACTTCCTGCCGTCGGTGATCCGTCTCTACAACGAGCGCTATCCGAAAATCCGTATCCGCCTGCTCGACCTCAGCGCCAATGAAGGGCTGGAAGCCGTGCTGCGCGGCGAAGCGGACTTCGGCATCAACATGATGAGCGGGCAGCACCCGGACATCGAGTTCGTGCCCCTGGTCAACGAACCTTTCGTACTGGCGTGCCGGCGTGACCATGAACTGGCGAAAAAGGCCTCGGTCACCTGGTCGGAACTCAGCGATTACCGGCTGATCGGCGTCGGCCGCCTGAGCGGCAACCGGATGCTGCTGGACCACGCCCTGTCCGGCCTGAGCTGGCGTCCCCAGTGGTTCTACGAGGTGCAACACCTGTCCACGTCGCTGGGCATGGTCGAGGCCGGGCTCGGGGTGTCGGCCATGCCCAGCCTGGCCATGCCCGCGGCCGACCACCCGACCCTGGTGAGCATTCCGCTGAGCGAACCGGTGGTCAACCGCACCCTGGGCCTGGTCTACCGCCGCGGCGCCTCGCTGTCGCCGGCCGCGGAAAAGTTCGTGTCGATCCTGCTCGAGCAATGGCCGCATTGATCTCTCACAACCCACCCACGTATTTATAGGAGATGGTTGTCAGCGATAGGATCTAAACAACCGTCTTCTCTCTGACCGTTGGATAAGGAATCACACCATGCTCTACGGTGAAGTCGACCGAACACTTCTGAAGTTCCTACATCACCCGCTACAGAACATCGCTTACCTTGACTCCCGAACACCCCCCAGCCTCAGGGAACGGCTCATGGCTCGAATCCCGCTATTGCGCAATCGCATGAGCCGCGAGCAGATCATCCGTCTTCTGGCTCACAAGCTGCGGCAGGAAATCTATTCCCTTAAGGGCAGTATCGAACAACGATTGTTCGAAGATCCTCTGCCCCCCAGCCCAGACAACTATGAACGCTTCCTCTCAGCCCTGGCACGTTACTTTAACGTTAGCTTGCCCATGCCCGATGGTGAGGTCTCTGATCAGGAACTAAACTGCTGCTCTGCCTATATTCAAAGCACCCTCTGGGCCAAGCTGGAGTACACCTGCAACCGCGCCACAGAAAACTTGCAGCTCCCGGACTCGTACACTTTCTCTATCCTCAAACATCCGCAGCTTTGGCTGGCTTATTACTTAAGCGAGACCTTTTTCCTATTGGAGCAGGGCTTGATGGACGCCCACTTCCAAGGTAACAGCCTGGTGATTCGCTTCTCAGAGCTACTGGAGCAAAACATAAAAAGTTACTGGCTGTCTGAAATCTCGGAATATCACTCCAACACCGCCGACATGCAGTTGCTACAGCCCATGAAGCAACTGTTAATCCAGCACGGCAGCTTGCCGCCTTCCGTCAGCTCTGCTCTTATCGACTACCTTCTGGATAAGTGCCTGTCCATTCACCCCCAATTCATCCAGGAAGAACTCAAAACTAGCCCTCTGTATGAGTACCTGCGGGAAGTCGTCTACATCGCCGGCCACTTAGAGATTCGCGCCATGTGCGGCCAGCGTCATACCCACTACAGCGAGTTTGCCCACCAGGTAAGCCCCGCTACCCTCAGTCTCATGGAGTCGGCCCTGAGTAGTACCCATCCCCCGCTACTCAACAGCCCGCAGAGCTATATCCAAGTGAAGGACGGCTTCTATATCCGAGGAGCCTTGAAATTGAAATATGGGCTCAAAAAAATCGTGGGCCATCTTCTGCTAGGACAAAAAAACCCAGGCAGCAAAAAGGATATCGGACACACCCTAGGTAATAATTTCGAACGCGATTATATCATTCACTACATACAAGCTCTGGAGAGCACCCGCTTCAAGGTATATGACGAGTTCAAAGCAAAGAACAATGCCCATATCCAAGGCTATGATGTGGACTTGGTACTTCACGACCAACACCACGACCGCTACTACTTCATCCAGGTTAAATACCGTCTCAGCGATCAGCCTACATACCTTTCCGAGCAATATCACCTGATGTCCCGGGAAGAATTTCACAGGGGCTACGCCCAACAGTTGCTAATCCTCAAACAACACCTGAACCACGAGAGTATCCGCAAGAAACTGACACAAAACGGCCTGGCCGGTGCCCAAGACCACAACAGCCACTTCATCCTTTTACACAACCTGTCCTTTCTTAGTTTTCACCAGACTCAGGGGGTGTACTTCTACGAGTGGAACTTATTCCGGAACCTGCTGAAAAATGGCCGACTCTCCACGATCGGCCCGAACGGCATCAGCGAAGAACAGCTTCTCAGCGACGAACAACTATGGCAGCCCGAACGCATTGTCGAGGCCTACTTCCAAGACAGTCTCAGCGGCCGGCACAACCAATATAACTATGACTTGTACCGGGCCAGCCAAGCCCGTTATCGGTTCGCCAATCTCAATATTGTCAGCGACGTATTTTGAAAGTATTCAGTCAAAGCCTGAATGCAGCCGTCTTGTTGTCCCGATAAACTGCGCTCTTTTTACCTAATCCGCTGTCGGTGCCCATTGGTGACAGCTCTAGGAGTAAGCCCATGCCCCATGAAGGCAACCTGTTGCAAGCCGCTGTCGTGTTTCTGTTCGCGGCGGTGCTGACCGTTCCCCTGGCCAAGCGCCTGCAACTGGGAGCCGTGCTCGGTTATCTGCTGGCCGGGGTGATCATTGGCCCGGCGGTGCTGGGGCTGGTGGGCAACCCGCAGAGCATCAGCCATGTGTCGGAGCTGGGCGTGGTGTTGCTGCTGTTCATCATCGGCCTGGAGCTGTCGCCCCGGCGCTTGTGGGTGATGCGCAAAGCGGTGTTCGGAGTCGGTTTGGCCCAGGTGCTGCTGACCGGGGTGGTGATCGGCTGCGTCGCCCTGTTCCTGTTTGGCCAGCTGCTCAACAGCGCGATCGTGCTGGGCCTGGGCCTGGCGTTGTCGTCCACCGCCTTCGGCCTGCAAAGCCTGGCCGAACGCAAGGAGCTGACCAGCCCCCACGGGCGCCTGGCCTTCGCCATCCTGCTGTTCCAGGACATCGCGGCGATTCCGTTGATCGCCATGGTCCCGGTATTGGCCGGGGCCGACCACAACACCAGTAGCGCCGAAGACCTGCGCCATGGCCTGCAAGTGCTGGGCAGCATCGCCGTAGTGGTGATCGGCGGCCGCTACCTGTTGCGCCCGGTGTTCCGGGTGGTGGCGCGCACCGGCCTGCCGGAAGTGTCCACCGCCACTGCCTTGCTGGTGGTGATCGGCACCGCCTGGCTGATGGACATGGTTGGCGTGTCCATGGCCCTCGGCGCCTTCCTCGCCGGCCTGCTGCTGGCGGACTCGGAATATCGCCACGAACTGGAAGCGCAGATCGAACCCTTCAAGGGCCTGCTGCTGGGGCTGTTTTTCATCAGCGTCGGCATGGGCGCCAATATCGGCCTGCTGTTCAGCGCGCCGATCGCGGTGCTGGGCCTGACCCTGCTGCTGATCGCCATCAAGCTGCCGCTGCTGTTCGTGGTCGGGCGCCTGGCCGGCGGCCTGGGGCGCTTGAGCGCGGTGCGCCTGGGCGTGGTGCTGGCGGCCGGCGGCGAATTCGCCTTCGTGGTGTTCAAGATCGGCCGCGACCAGGGCCTGTTCGAGGCGCGCCTGTATGACCTGCTGGTGCTGACCATCACCCTGTCCATGGCCGTGACCCCGTTGCTGCTCCTGGCCTGCGCGCGCTTCTTGCAGCCCAAGGCCAAGCCCGTGGAGATGCCCGCCGAATACCGCGAGATCGAAACCGACGCGCCACGGGTGGTGATTGCCGGCATGGGCCGGATGGGCCAGATTGTCGCGCGGATCCTGCGGGCGCAGAACATCCCCTTCGTGGCCCTCGACACCTCGGTCGACACCATCGAGCTGACCCGCAGCTTCGGCGGCATGCCGGTGTTCTACGGCGACCCGATGCGCGCGGAAATCCTCAAGGCGGCCAAGGTCGGCGAGGCGGAGTACTTCGTGATCGCCACCGACGACCCGCAGACCAACATCAACACCGCCGCGGTGGTGCGCAAGCTCTACCCGCACATCAAGATCATCGCCCGCGCCCGTAACCGCCAGCACGTGCACAAGCTGGTGGACCTGGGGGCCGAAGCGGTGCGGGAAACCTACTACTCCAGCCTGGAAATGAGCCGCAAGGCGCTGATCGGCCTGGGTCTGACCCACGCCCAGGCCGACTCGCGGATCAAGCGCTTCACCGCCCACGACGAACAGGTGCTCGAAGCCCAGCACGCGATCTACGACGACCACGCGAAGATCCTGCAATCAGCCCAGGAAGCCCGGGCCGAGCTGGCGCGGCTGTTCGAGGCGGACGCCGAGGACGAGCAGTCCGAAGGCGTGTTGCCGGCGCCGCGCTGAGCATAGGGCCGCGCGCTGTGGCCGGATTTTTTCGCGAGCAAGCTCCTACAGAAACACCACGATCCCTGTAGGAGCAGCCGGTCGACGCTCGATTGCTCGCGATGGCGTCGGGCCTGATTCCATCCCCCAGGCTCCTGACACAATCTGTCAGCCCGCTGCGCTACAGTGCCCGGCGCCCCGTCCCGAATGGATACGCCGATGACCGCCACCAGCAACACCCCTGCCCTCAAGGAAATCTTCAACGCCGAACGCCTGGAACACATCGCCGAAGAAATGCTCGCGGTGTACCCGGCGTTCGACCGCCGCGGCTTTCTCGCCCACGCGAACAAGGGCCTCGCCGAGTTGTCGGTGATGCAGCGCCTGGCGCGGGTCAGCGAGAGCCTGCAGGCGGTGCTGCCGGCGGACTACGAAGCCAACCTCGCACGGCTGTACGATCTCGCCCCGCGCCTGGACAGCCGCTTCGTCTGCATGTTCCTGCCGCACTACGTGGCCAGTTACGGCAGCCACGCCTTCGAGCGCTCGATGGCGGCGCTCAAGTATTTCACCGCCTTCGGCTCCTCGGAATTCGCCATCCGCCCGTTCCTCGCCAGCGACCTGTCGCGCACCCTGGCGGTGCTGCAGGACTGGGCCGGGGACGACAACGAGCATGTGCGCCGCCTATCCTCGAATGCCTCAAGGCCGACCCCAGCCTGTACGTGCGCAAGTCGGTGGCCAACCACCTCAACGACATCAGCAAGGATCATCCCGACTGGCTGCTGGGGTTGCTCGAAGGCTGGCCGCTGGACCACCCGCACACCGCCTGGATCGCCCGCCATGCCCTGCGCAGCCTGATCAAGCAGGGCCATCGCCGGGCGCTGGCGATCGTCGGCGCCGGGCATGCGCCGCAGGTGACGCTGCATGGCCTGCGGGTCGAGCCGGCGGTGATTCGCCTGGGCGAACGGATCAACCTGTCCTTTGCCCTGGAGTCCACCGCCGACGCCAGCCAGCGCCTGGTGGTGGATTACGCCATCGACTACGTCAAGGCCTCGGGCGGCACCCGCGCCAAGGTGTTCAAGCTCAAGGCCTTCACCCTGCCGGCCAAGGCCCGGGAGCAACTTGGCCGCGCCCAGCACATCCGCGAACTGAGCACCCGCCGCCACTATCCCGGGCGTCACGAGCTGCATATCCTGGTCAACGGCGAACGCCTGGGCAGCACGGCGTTCGAGATCCCCCCCCCTCTCCCGTAGCCGCTGCCGCAGGCTGCGCAAGGTCCGCAGGACCTCCGGCGGCAGTGAAAACTGCCGCGTCCCTTCGGGCCGATCGCAGCCTGCGGCAGCGGCTACAGGCATGTCTACGGCAGTCCTCGACGGCCTATCTCGTAACAAAGTATTTCATGACACCAACCAAAGAACAGAGGTAAAAAACGCCTGGATCTCCTCGGGAATCGTCAGGACTCGAATGAACCGCGGATATGGCCTCGAGCCATATCTTGCGGGGAGAAACCCCGTGCTCCGCGAGAGCACTCAAGCACCCTATCCCCTTTCACCAGTCACCTCCCCAGGCCTTGGAAAACCTAGATAAACCGCTCTATCTCGGGCCTTCCAGCCAAGACAAATTGTCAGACAATGGTGTAAATCCGTATTGCGATAAATTATCATTTGGCGCCTCCCCCGCCAGCCACGCCCCTGGCACAGGTGATTCGACCGGTGCGACGTGGCTGATTTCTATGATTCACCCGAGGCGCTCATGTACCGTTTTCCGCTTTACCGTCCCCTGATCTGCGCCGGTCTCGGACTGCTCTCCTGGCAAGCCTTTGCTGCCTATCAACCGCAATCGGAAGCCGCCCTGGCCGCCGATTCCGAAATGGAATGCCAGTTCAACGCCGACCACAGCAGCGACTGCACCACCACCCAGCACTACACCATCCTCACCCCGGCGGGCCGGGACATGCTCTCGCGCATCGACTTCAGCTATGCCGAAACCGACGGCTTCGAACTGCGCAAGGCCGAGTTCACCCAGCCGGGCGGCAAGCCCGTGGCGCTGGCGCCGGCGCAGATCGATACGCGCACCGCGCCGAATCCGGAACAGGGTTTCCTGCGCGAGAAACAAACGTCCCTGGCCTTCCCCAACCTGCGGGTCGGCACCCGGCTCAGCTACACCGTGCAACAGCACTACGCGGCCAAACCGCTGCTGGAGCAGTTCCACTCGGTGCTGCAGTTCGGCCCCAAGCCGGTGCGCCAGGACAGCTTCAAGATCACCTACCGCGCCACGCGCCCGATCGTCTGGCGCAGCGAGCAGATGGACGACTACCGTTTTACCGCCAGCAGCGACCGCAAAAAGCTGACCATCGAACAGAAGGCGCCGGTCTTCCTCAACTACATCAATGAACCCTCGATCGGCTTTATCCAGCGGGTGCCACGGGTCGAACTGGGCAGCAGCACCGAGGTGCAGGACTATTTCGGCCCCCTGGCCCAGCGCTACCAGCAGATCCTCGCCGCACCCCTGCCGCCGGCCAGCGCCAAGGCCGTGGCTGGCCTGCGCGACCTGCCGCCAGCCCGGAAAGTGGCCGGGCTGATGCAGCACATCAACGACAACTACCGCTACCTGGGCGACTGGCGCGCCACCGAGCGCGGTTACCTGCCCTTCGAGCTGAAGCAGATCGAGCAGCGCGGCTATGGCGACTGCAAGGACCTGGCGGTGCTCCTGGCCGCCATGCTCAAGGCCAGCGGGATCAAGGCCGAGACGGCCTGGGTCAGCCGCGAGAACGTTGTCGCGCCGCTGTTGATCCCCGGCACCCACGCGCCGAACCACGCCATCGTGCGGGCCGAGGTCGATGGCAAAGTGTGGTGGCTGGACCCGACCAACCCGGTGTTCGACCCGGGCCGCAGCATGCCCGACATCCAGGAGCGCTGGGCCTTTGTCAGCGACGCCAAGGGCCAGGTGCGCGAGGACTACATCCCCCTGGAAACCCCGGACACCAGCCTCGTGCTGGACAAGCAGGAGCACTTCGACAGCAACGGCCAGGCCCGGGTCAACGCGCGTATCGAATTCAGCCATATGGAGCTGATGCGGCTGATGGTCTCCGATAGCCAGAACGGTATCGCCAGCAACGACCAGAGCCTGTGCGAGCGCTTCACCCGGGAACTGCGCGACTGCCAGATCAGCCGCGAGCCGACCGCCTTCGTCGCGCCCGCGACCTACCGGATCAAGGCCTCCCTGACCGACCTCAAGCCCCTGGAAAACATCTCCGGCAACTACTTCTACAAAGCCCCGGCCCTGGAGGGCGACTGGGACTTCCTGGTCAACTACCGCCGCAACGGCCAGTTGGCGGACCTGTACATCGGCGACGCCAATACCCTGCGCTACACCTTCACCCTCTCCGGTGCCCGGCTGGACAAGGACATCAAGGCCTGCAACGTGCGCTCGCCCTGGTTCGACATGGACCTGAGCAGCGAACGGGTCAAGGGCGAGTACCGCTATCACTACCACCTGAGCCAGAAAAAGCGCTGGCTGAGCCATGACGAAATCGTCAGCGCGCCATTCGACGCCATGGTCAGCCAGGCCAAGGAGTGCGCCGAGCAAACGCGGCAACTGGTCCAGCTCAAGGGCACAGCGAAAAAAACCTGAATCAGGCCAGCGAGTTCGGTTCGGCGAGCAGCAAGCCCTGCTCGGCCGCGCACAGCTCGACCACGTAATCCCATACCACCCGCAGGCGCACGGACTTGTGCAGCTCGCGGCGGGTGCTGATCCAGTAGGCGCGCTGGATGCTCTCGCCGGGCAGCAAGGGCACCAGCTGCGGATCGCCGGCGGCCATGTAGCACGGCAGCACGGCGATCCCCAGGCCGGAGCGCGCGGCCTGTTGCTGGGCGATCACGCTGGTGCTGTGGAACACCACCTGGGGGTTGCGGCAGAAGCTGGTGAGGAAAATCAGCTCCTGGCTGAACAGCAGGTCGTCGACATAGCCGATCCAGGCATGCCGCCCCAGGTCCTCGCGGCTGCGCAAGGGCGGTGCGCGGTCCAGGTAGTCCTGGCTGGCGTACAGGGCCAGGCGGTAGTCGGTGAGCTTGCGCGTCACCAGCATGTCGGCGTTGGGCCGCTCCAGGTGGATGCTGATTTCCGCCTCGCGGTTGAGGATGCTGACAAAACGCGGCACCGCCACCAGCTCCACCTCCAGCCCCGGATAACGCTCGAACAGGCCGCGCATGCGGCTGGCGAGAAACATGATGCCCAGGCCCTCGGTGACGCCCACGCGGATCTTGCCCAGGGGCGCCGTGGACTGGGTGATTTCCTCCTGGGCCAGCAAGGCCACGTTCTCCATGGCTTCGGCGTGCTTGAGCAGCGCCTCCCCGGCCGGCGTCAGTTCATAGCCCTGGGCGTGCTGGACGAACAGCGCGGTGCCGAGGCTTTTCTCGATCGCCTCGATATGCCGGGCCACCGTGGCGTGGGTGGTCTTCAACCGCTGGGCCGCGGTCAGCAGGCGGCCGCTGCGTTGCAGCTCGAGAAAAAACCGCAGGTCGTTCCAGTCGAACATGACTCTTCCTTACAGATGCCGGGGGGAAGCCGCTGTTTAAAAACGCACAGCGGCTGAGCAAAAACTAACATTCTTTTAACGAAAGCTAACAACTAGGATGAGCCGCAACAAGAACGATAAAACGAGGTCATGGATGCTGCCTGCCTTTGATCCCTACGACTACATAGTGGTCGGCGCCGGCCCTGCCGGGTGCCTGCTGGCCAATCGGCTGTCCGCCAACCCGGCCCACCGCGTCCTGCTGCTGGAAGCCGGTGGCCGCGACAACTACCCCTGGATCCATATCCCCGTCGGCTACCTGTTCTGCATTGGCAACCCGCGCACCGACTGGTGCTTCAAGACCGAAGCCGAACCCGGCCTGCAAGGCCGCAGCCTGAGCTACCCGCGCGGCAAGGTGCTGGGCGGCTGCTCGTCGATCAACGGCATGATCTACATGCGCGGCCAGGCCGGCGACTATCAGCGCTGGGCCGCCGACGGCAACCCCGGCTGGAACTGGCAGGACGTGCTGCCGCTGTTTCGCAAAAGCGAAAACCACTTTGCCGGCGACTCGCAATTCCATGGCACCGCCGGCGAATGGCGGGTCGAGCGCCAGCGCCTGTCGTGGCCGATCCTCGATGCCTTCCGCAACGCCGCCGAACAGAGCGGCATCGCCAGCGTCGACGACTTCAATGGCGGCGACAACGAAGGCTGCGGCTACTTCCAGGTCAACCAGAAAGCCGGGGTGCGCTGGAACGCCGCCAAGGCCTTCCTCAAGCCGATCCGCCAGCGGCCCAACCTCACGGTGCTGACCGGGGTCGAGGTCGATCGCGTGCTCCTGGAAAACGGCCGCGCGGCGGCGCTCAGCGCCCGCTACCAGGGCCAGCCGCAGACCTTCAAGGCGCGTCGCGAAATCATCCTCAGCGCCGGCACCATCGGCTCGCCGAGCATCCTGCAACGTTCGGGAATCGGCCCCGCCGCACTGCTGCAACGCTTGGGCATAGGCGTCGCCCACGAACTGCCGGGGGTCGGCGGCAACCTGCAGGACCACCTGCAGCTGCGGCTGATCTACAAACTGGAAAACGCCCGCACCCTGAACCAGATCGCCGGCAGCCTGTGGGACAAGATGGGCATGGGCCTGCGCTACCTGTACGACCGCAGCGGCCCGCTGTCCATGGCGCCGAGCCAGCTGGGAGCCTTCGCCCGCTCCGGGCCGGAACAGACTTCGGCCAACCTCGAATACCACGTGCAGCCGCTGTCGCTGGAGCGTTTCGGCGAACCGCTGCATGCGTTCCCGGCCTTTACCGCGTCGGTCTGCGACCTGCGCCCGCAAAGCCGCGGCCGAGTGCAAATCCGCTCCGCCGACCCGCAGGCGGCGCCGCTGATCCAGCCCAACTACCTGAGCCACCCGGAGGACCTGCGGGTCGCCGCCGACGCCATTCGCCTGACCCGGCGCATCGTCGCCGCGCCGGCCCTGCAAGCCTTCAAGCCGATCGAATACCTGCCGGGGGCCGAGTTGCGCAGCGAAGAACAACTGCACGAAGCCGCCGCGCGCATCGGCACCACCATCTTCCACCCGGTGGGCACCTGCCGCATGGGCCACGGACCGGAGGCGGTGGTCGATGCCGAGCTGCGGGTGCATGGCATCCCTGGCCTGCGCATCGCCGATGCCTCGATCATGCCGTACATCACCTCCGGCAATACCTGCTCGCCGACGCTGATGATCGCCGAGAAAGCCGCCGAGCTGATTCTCGCCACCTCGACCAGGAGCCCTGCCGCCGAGAAACCAAGCGTCACCCCGGCCTGATCCGCACAGGAGGAGCAACGATGAGATCCATGTAGGAGCCAGCTTGCTGGCGATAACGACCTGAAGGGCGGTGCAAGGCTCAAGGGATTATCGCGAGCCAGCTCGCTTCTACACCTACACCTACACCTACACCTACAAATGCAGAAGACAGCGACAAGATGCAGATAGCGACGCCACCCTGGCGCCGACAGTGGAACAACAAAAACAATCACTGTGAGGGATATCGATATGTCGGAACATGCTCAATCGATGGATGCGGCGGTCGCCGCGCCCACCAGCCAGGAAAGCCAGAAAGTCATCTTCGCCTCGTCCCTGGGGACGGTGTTCGAGTGGTACGACTTTTTCCTCTACGGCGCCCTCGCGGCGGTCATCAGCAAGCAGTTCTTCGCCGGGGTCAACGACACCACCGCCTTTATCTTCGCCCTGATGGCATTCGCCGCCGGCTTCGTGGTGCGGCCGTTCGGCGCCCTGGTGTTCGGGCGCCTGGGGGACATGATCGGGCGCAAGTACACCTTCCTCGCCACCATCATTCTCATGGGCCTGGCGACCTTCGCCGTGGGCCTGCTGCCGACCTACTCGAACATCGGCATCGCCGCGCCGATCATCCTGGTCGCCCTGCGCATGCTCCAGGGCCTGGCCCTGGGCGGTGAATACGGCGGCGCCGCGACCTACGTCGCCGAGCACGCACCCCAGGGCAAGCGCGGTTTCCACACCAGCTGGATCCAGTCCACCGCGACCCTCGGCCTGCTGTTGTCGCTGCTGGTGGTGCTGGGTTGCCGCTACTTCACCGGCGATCAGTTCGAAGTCTGGGGCTGGCGCCTGCCGTTCCTGCTGTCGATCGTGCTGCTGGGCATTTCCACCTGGATCCGCCTGAGCCTGCACGAGTCGCCGGCCTTCCTGAAGATGAAAGAAGAAGGCCGCGCCAGCAAGGCGCCGATCCGCGAGTCCTTCGGCAAATGGGAAAACCTCAAGGTGGTGCTGATCGCCCTGTTCAGCATCAACGCCGGGCAGGCGGTGACCTTCTACGCCGCGCAGTTCTACGTGCTGTTCTTCCTCACCCAGTTCCTCAAGATGGACCCGGCCCTGGCCAATATGCTGCTGATCATCAGCGTGGTGATCGGCGCGCCGTTCTTCATCTTCTTCGGCTGGCTGTCGGACAAGATCGGTCGCAAGCCGGTGCTGATGGTCGGCCTGCTGCTGGCCACCGCGCTGTACTTCCCGATCTTCAAGTCCCTGGCCCACTACGCCAACCCGGCCATCGACCAGGCCAGCCGCCAGGCGCCGATCAGCGTGCTGGCCGACCCCGCCACCTGCACCTTCCAGTTCGACCCGGTGGGCAAGGCGCGTTTCGACAGCCCGTGCGACAAGGTCAAGACCTTCCTGGTCAAGCAGGGCCTGCCCTACACCAGCGTCGCCGCGCCCGCCGGCAGCCCGGTGCGGGTCAGCGTCGGTGACGTGCAGCTCGACGGTTTCGACGAAGCGGCCCTGCGCGGTGCCGTGACCCTGGCCGGCTACCCGCAACAGGCCGACACCCAGAACGTCAACAAAACCATGGTGGTGGTGCTGATCGTCGCGCTGATCCTGATCGCCGCCATGTGCTACGGCCCGCTGGCGGCGCTGATGGTCGAGCTGTTCCCGACCCGTATCCGCTACACCTCCATGTCCCTGCCCTACCACATCGGCAACGGCTGGTTCGGCGGCTTCCTGCCCACCGTGTCCTTCGCCCTGGTGGTATACACCGGCGATATCTTCTACGGCCTGTGGTACCCGGTGGTGATCACCGGGGTCAGCCTGCTTGTCGGCCTGATCTGTCTGCGCGAGACCCGCAACGTCGATATCGACAAGAACTGAAAAGCCCGGCTGACGGCAGCGCCCCAAGCAGGGTTGCAGGCCCTGGGGCGCTCAGCATCAGCCAAAGGGACCTGGCAAAAAAAACGGCGCGCCATGGCGCGCCGCTTCCGTTGCTGTCGATCAGGCCACGATATCGGTGGTCGCCGCCTGGCCAACGGTGCCCACGGCGAAGTCCACCGCGCCCAGGCCGGTGAGGTCGACCAGCAGGCTGGTCTGGTCGGTCTCGGCGTAGTAGGTCAGGATCGCGTCGCCGGCATGGCCGGTGAAGCCGCTGACGAAGTTCAGGGTCGCCTGGCCCGAGGCGAACGGCGCCAGGCCGCTGAGGTCGATCTTGTCCTGGCCACTGGTGAAATCCATGATCCAGTCGGGCTCATCGAAGGTCGAATCGGAAGCCGCGCCGAACACGAAGGTGTCCGCCCCCGCCCCGCCCCATAGCGTGTCGCGACCGCCGCCACCGTAGAGGATGTCGTTGCCGGCACCGCCCTCGAGGATGTTGGCCGCGGCGTTGCCGATCAGCAGGTCGTTACCCGCACCGCCGATGGCGTTTTCCAGGGTCACGCCATGGGCCACCGACACGTTGCCCACCAGGCCGCCGACGTCGGAGAACGAGCCTTCGTTGAGGTTGATCTTCTGGTTCTGGGTGAAGCCGGAGAAGTCCAGGGTGTCGTTGCCACCGCCGTCCCACACCGAGAACACCAGTTTGGAGGCAGATGAGCTGGCGCTGTAGAAATCGCGCCCGGTGTTGGAGTTGAAGCCATACACGGTGTCGTCGGCGCGGGTCTCGTGGTTGGCGCCGTAGAGTTTCTGCACCGCGACAATGTCGTCCATCAACGGCGCCGAGGCGTAGGCGCCACCGCCATCCTTGCTGAAGTTCTGCCCGGTGTTGCTCTCGCTCCAGTAGCTCATCAGGCTGTAGCCGCGCGTGTCCTGGGCGTAGGTGGCATCGTTGTAGGTCGGGTTGCCGTTGCCGGCGTTGTAGGTGCCCGGATGGGACAGGCCCAGGCTGTGGCCGATTTCGTGGGTCAGGGTCTGGCGGCCGTAGTTGCCGTTGCCCGGGGTTTCGTTGACCCGGTACTGATCGTTGATCAGGTACCAGGACTGGCCGTCATAGCTGCCGCCCGAAGGCAGGTAGGCGAAGGCCGCGCCACCGGTGCTGACGCTGTAGTTGCCGAAACTCAGGTGCCCGTCGCCGCCGCTCGCGGCTTCGTTGAAGCGCACATTGGCCACGTCCGACCAGGATTGCAGGGCCAGGAACGCCTGGGCTTTCTGCAAGGCGCTGAACTCGCTGAAGCTGCCCAGGTTCGGGTTGTAGTTGGCCGGCTTGCTGGTGAGGAAGCTGTAGCTGAGCTCGATCTTGCCGTCGCCGTTCTGGTCGTGCCAGGACAGGCCCTTGCGCAGGATCTGCTCGGCGGCCTGGTCCGCGGTGTACGACGGCTTGCCATTCACCAGCTCCGCGCCGCCACGGTCATAGGCATGGCTGAAGGCAGTGATCAGTTGGTAGGCATTGCTGCCCGGAGCTGCCGAAAAACCGGCATTTTCTTTGGCTTTTGACATCATTTACGTCCTTGTTCAACGCTGAAAATTTCCGATAGACCACGGCGACCTGTTAGCGAGATCGTCCTATCACTCGCCCTATTCAAGGCGGGGAAAAACTGACACAGACCCCGGCGTGGCGTCCACGATTTTTATTGTCCGACAATATGCCCGGGCGACTTTGCGCCTCATTAAAATCGCTACCCAGCCCCTGCCCTGGCGTGCCATACGCTAAGCTTCAGCGCTAATGGAACCACTGCCACACTCGTGCTTCTGCCTGTTTCCTGAAGGGGTCCACAATGAAAAAAATCCTCCTGAGCTGCGCCCTGTCGATCCTTGCCAGTGCCGCCCACGCCGAAGGCATCCCGCTGTTCAACGTCGACTGCCCGGGCAACATTCCGGTCAGCGCGGACGAAGGCGGGCCGGTGTTCATCAACGGTAAAGAGGCCCAGACCAAGACCGTCAACGAGCGTTATTTCGAGGCCAAGGGCTCGGGCATCACGGTGGACATCAGCGTGGAGGACGACGACTCGGTGGTCGTGACCTACAGCGGCAAACAGGGTGCCAGCGGCATTTGCACCTCGGTCGACGACTGAGCCAACTCACGCACGTGTAGCCGAGACGTCTCCTAGAACAACCCCATCTGCCCACCCACCAGGGTGCTGAAGTCGTCCTGCACGAACGGCAGGATGGCATCCGCCACCGGCTGCAATTGGCGGGTCACGTAGTGATCGTAATCGATGGCCGCGGTGCGGTTTTCCAGGGGTTCGGGACCGGCCAGGGTGATCACGTAGCTGATCCAGCCACCGTTCTGATAACGCTGGGGCCGGCCCTGCCGCTGGTTGTATTCGTCGGCCAGGCGCGCGGCGCGCACATGGGGCGGCACGTTGCGTTCGTAATCGTCCAGTTGGCGGCGCAGGCGCTTGCGGTACACCAGTTGCTCGTCCAGTTCACCGGCCAGGGTGCGCCGCACGTAGTCGCGCACATAGTCCTGGTACGGCTGGCGGTGAAAGATCCGCTGGTACAGCTCCTGCTGGAACTGTTGGGCCAGCGGCGACCAGTCGGTACGCACCGCTTCCAGACCCTTGTAGACCATCTCCTGGGTGCCGTCGGCGCGGGTCACCAGGCCGGCGTAGCGCTTCTTGCTGCCCTCCTCCGCGCCCCGGATGGTCGGCATCAGGAAGCGGCAGAAGTGGGTTTCGAATTGCAGCTCCAGGGCGCTTTCCAGGCCGTACTCATCGCGCAGGTGATCGCGCCACCACTGGTTGACGTGCGCCACCAGCGCGCGGCCGATGCGCGTGGCATCCGCCTCGGCGTGGGCGCTGCCGAGCCAGACGAAGGTCGAGTCGGTGTCGCCGTAGATCACCTTGTGCCCCTGCGCCTCGATCAACTGGCGGGTGCGGCGCATGATTTCGTGGCCACGCATAGTGATCGACGACGCCAGGCGCGGATCGAAGAAGCGGCAGCCGCTGGAACCGAGCACGCCGTAGAAGGCGTTCATGATGATCTTCAGAGCCTGGGACAGCGGCGCGTTGTGTTCGCGTTTCGCCACTTCGCGGCTCTCGGCGACCCGGGCGACGATCGAGGGCAGGCAATGCCGGGTGCGGGAAAACCGCGCGCCACGAAAGCCCGGCACCGATTGCTCGTCCGTTGGATGGCGCAAGCCTTCCACCAGCCCCACCGGATCGATCAGGAAGCTGCGGATGATCGACGGGTACAGGCTCTTGTAGTCCAGCACCAGCACCGACTCGTAGAGACCCGGCCGCGAGTCCATGACAAAGCCGCCGGGGCTGGCTTGCGGCGGCTTCTCGCCCAGGTTCGGCGCGACGAAACCCTGGCGGTGCATCAGCGGCATGTACAGGTGGGTGAAGGCCGCCACCGAGCCGCCGTTGCGGTCGGCCGGCAGCCCGGTGACGGTGGCCCGTTCGAGAAGAAAGGTGAGCAACTCGGTCTTGGCGAAAATCCGCGTCACTAGTTCGCAGTCCTTGAGGTTGTAGCGCGCCAGGGCGGGCTTGTCCTCGGCGAACATGCGGTTGATTTCGTCCATGCGCTGGTAAGGGTTGTCGATCGACTTGCCTTCGCCGAGCAGGGTCTGGGCGACGTTTTCCAGGCTGAAGGACGGGAAGCTCCAGGTCGCCGAGCGCAGGGCTTCGATGCCGTCGATGATCAGGCGCCCGGCGGCCGCGGCGAAATAATGGGTACGGCTGCCGTGTTCGCGCCACTGCATCTCTTCGCCGCCGCGCCCCAGGCGCAAGGGCACCGCCAGGCGCCGCGCGTGCTCGTGCAGCACCCGCAGATCGAACTGCACCAGGTTCCAGCCGATGATCGCATCCGGATCGTGCCGTGCCAGCCACTGGTTGAGCCGTTCGAGCAACTGCTCGCGGCTGGCGCAGAACTCCAGGTCGAAATCCACCGCGCTGTCGTCCTCGCGAGCGCGGCCGAGCATGTACACCTGGCGCTGCCCGCAGCCTTCCAGAGCGATGGAATACAGCTCGCCGGTCTCGCTGGTCTCGATATCCAGCGACACCAGCTTCAACGCCGGCCGGTAGTCCGGCGCCGGTTTCATCTGCGCCTCCAGCAGTATCCCGCCCTCGCCCGGGGTGCCGCCAAACCACACCGGTGCGGTGATGAAGCGCTCCATCAGGTAGCGCTCGGGCGGCCGCACATCGGCCTCGAGCACCTCGACCCCGGCGCGGCGCAGGGTCTTGTCGAGACGGATCAATTGATTGTGCTGCGGGCAGTACAGGCCAAGCACCGGGCGGTGCTGGAAGTCGCACAGGTCCAGGGGGCGCAATTGCACATCGCGATCGTCGGCCAGCAGGCGCCGGGCCTGTTCCTGCTGTTCGGCGGGAATGAAGGCCACGGAGGTCTGCACCGGCAAGCGGATCTGGCGCGGCCCGGCATCGGTCGCCAACCAGAACTCGACTTCCGTGCCTGCCGGCGTGTCACGCCAATGCCGGGTCAGGACGAAGCCCTGCTGTAAATCCACCACTGCAACCTCAAGCACCTGTTTCAAGGTCTCGATTCTACCTGTCCTCGGTCGCGATAGCCTGTTCCGCTCATGTGCCGAAAGGTTTTGTCGGACAATATGTAGTGCTTGAAAATTTTCACTACAAAACCGTTGACGAGGCGAATTTGCCCTTGCATGATGCAGGCGTCTCCCCGATCGGGAGACGTGGCAAAGGTGTTATGAGCAAGCTCGTCTGACCGCCGAGCTGTTAACCCGGATGTGTACTGCCCACAAGGCAGATTGATGAAACTGACCTGGCATGAACGTCCAGTACAAAGGGCGGGAAGCTGGCGAAAACTCCTCAAGATGCTTGTGGCCGAAACTGAAAACTTCGGCAGCTTGATCCAGGTTTACGCTGCTTCTCTTCGTTGTGACGCTATTGCGTAGCAGTTAATCAAGACGACTACACGCATCAGGCTCTGGGCCTTATCTGTATCCGACAGACACCCTCTGTCGCCCTGTTTCCGGTATCAGGGTTCAACTTACCGATGTAGCGATATCAATTAGCGACTCAACTAGATAGATCGAAATGGTCAAGGGGCTTACAAATGAATCTGAACAATCAACCTACTATTGATGAACTGTCTCATCTGTTCGCGGCACAGAAAGACAGCCATGACAGCCACATCCTGTGGATTGCCAAGTCTGGCCAGGTCCATATCGACTGCCTGTCGCCCCACGCCCATGAAGAAGAGTTCGACAAGAACAACCAGGACCTGCTGGCCCGCCTGAAAATGTACCGCCGTGGCCAGGGCTACGTCGGCAAGAAGGCCGCCGCCGACAGGGACTTCATCGGACGGGTATTCGATACCCTGAAGAACGAATGGCAATCGCTGCAGAACAAGTCGGAAGTTCGGGTGATTGATCGGTTCTGTTGAGGCAAGTTGTAGATCCCTATCAAGTCAACTAGGGGCACTGAACTTTCAGTGCCCCTTTTTATTGCCTGCAATAAAGTTGGATAAGGTTTCCGACAACCGAAATGAAATGAAGAGCCCAGTAATTTCAGCGACTGGACAGAATAATGGCCAATTAGTAGCATCCCTGCCGTTCAAGCCGACCTGAGCGTTGCAACACGGAATGCCAGCGCCCTGCCGAGCACTCAGAGCAACCGCCAGGCGGATACTCGATAACCGGTAATTGAACCTGAAAAAGGATTTTGTGTGACTGACCGCAGCGGTGTTTTGAGTTACATCATTGAGCAGTATTACTCGGGGGATCTTGAAACAGCCGAAGCCGTCACCGGGTACAGCGTCAAGCAGATCGAGGACTGGTGCTCAGGCCAACGCCAGCCTCAGCACATCACGGTCGAGTACTTCATTCACCGCGCCTTTACCCCCGAATTCCAGTCAGTGGTCGAATTCGCCGAGTTCAAGCCGGACCAACCGGTGATGGCGCAGTTGAAAAACCTGTTCAAGGGACATGAGGATCGGGCCGGCATCTATGCCTTCTACGACTCGATGGCCAACCTCATCTACATCGGCAAAGCCACCAACCTGGTCAAGGAAGCCTACTCGGCTATTCGCCGAGACGTGGATATCCAGTTCCCCGCCGGGATCAGGAAGAAGCCCGAGAAGCGCTATGAAATCGTTCGCTACATATCGGCTTACGACGTCGGCAGCTCCGACTGGCTGGATTATCCAAAACATGTTGAATCCCTGATTCTCAGGATCTCCAAACCCGCCTTGAACAAAAATATCGGCCATATCGAACAGGCGTATGCGCCTCCTGGCGCTGACTGAGAGACTGTTTATCCCGAGCAGGCCGGGAGGTATTCCCAGAAAACAGGCGACAGTACGGCCTAGCGTCCTGTCGCCTTTTCGTGGCTCAGCTCAAAAGGCAAAGCACGAGCAACCAAACGCCCCCCAGAAACCCTGGAAGTCACTGACCGGCACATTCGACAGACGCGCCCGCTCGTGGCTGTGGGAGTGCACCGCGCACGGGCCGCTGCACTGGTGCACCTG
>NZ_OBDX01000027.1:0-98248 GCF_900215185.1 Pseudomonas sp. LAMO17WK12:I10
CCATCGTCGAAGCGCCAGGTCTCGACGTGGTCGCGGTTGTCCGGCTGGGCACCGGCGTTGCCGTACAGCCCCGGCACGAAGGTGCCCTGAGCGGGCTCGCCGCTCGGGCTGATCAGGACACCCTGCTCATTCAGGCTTGGTGCCCGCCAGTGACGCGCCTTACCCGCCGCCTGGCTGTGCCAACGCACCCAGGCACTGGTCCAACCGCTGCCGTCCGAAACCCGGACCATGGCGGCGGCGAGGTCGACCGCGACCACCCGACAAGGAATTACCAGGCAGGCCAGCATGCGGTCGTGCATTGCCGATACATAGCTCACTCCATGGCCTCCGGTGGCAGATAGTTGCCTTCACCACCCGGGCCGGTGTCGGGAACAAAACCCCAGACAAGCGAGCCTGGTGGCTGATTGGGCCAGGGCCACTCTTCTTCACCGAGGTAGATGACCTGGGTCCACTCGACCACCCAAGCCGCCAGCCCGTCCAGCTCTGGCCTGCTCCAGTCGGGTTCAGCCCGCACCAGCTGGGCCGGCTCAACCTCTATCCCCCAGGTTTGCATACGCAGCAGCACCGCCAGCTGAGCAGCGATAAACGCCGCGACGTGTAGATGATCGTCATGCTCGGCACCGACGATAGCCCGTGCCTCGAAACGCGCCTCGATCGCTACCTCGCCCGTGCCTGGGTCATAGTCAGCGGGCTCGAACCCGGACAGCTCCAGAACAATCCCAGGGACGGCGATGGCTTGAAGCATTCCGGGCATCGTGCCCACGTAGTGCAGACCAGGAATAGCCTGAGCTATGGCCTGCTCCATCGCGGCGTACACCCTCGCCAGAGGGATCGGATCATCAGCCATTACCAGTTCTCCGTAAGAGTTTGTGCATTTCGAAGTTCAGCTCCTGTTCCATCACCACCAGCAACCGCTGGTGAGCCTTGTTCGTCCATGCGCTGAAGTGAGGCCTCACCGCCTCGAGTGAGATCTTGGCCTTGGCCAGCGGGAAACGACTGTCGTTCTCGGCGATCCAGCCCGAGCTGGCCCCACCCGCTTTCGAAACCTCGCTCTCGGGATAGTCGCTCGCTCTGAAGTGCTTGCTGGCCGTGCGGATCCAGATGTCTGGATTGCCGCCGTACACCTGCCGATAGAACGCGCCCTGATATCGCCGCCCCGCCACCGAGACGCCTGCGCGGGTCTGCCTGACCCGGCCAGCACGGCTGGCCTCGATCGGGTTGAGGCCAAACCAGAGTCTGCCCTGCCCGTTGCTGCCCACCGTGTAGGCGCGCAGGCGCTGCCGCACCGCCGCGATGGCAATGCGCTCCTGCTGGCCTACCGAACGCGCGACATGGGTCCGCAGCCAGCGCAAGGTCTTGTTGATGGCCCGCCGCTGGGCTGTGTTGATCGCCTTGGGCACCAGCCCGGCAAACTGCTCGAACCCCTTCACCTGTCGAGGGTTCGCCTGCAGTGTGATCAGGCCGGTGTCGGAGGACTGCTTGTGATAGCTGCCGACATTCATCGAACCTCCCGTAAAGCGAAATTGATCCAGCCCGTGCCGTCCGGGTCACGCTTGGCGATGACGTATCGTCCACCGCCATCCGCAGGCGCCAGATCGCAGACCAGCTGCTGACCTTCCTTGATGCCCGCGGCGTCACCCACACGCACGGAGAAGACGGGTTGACGAAGGCCGGTGTTGATCGTGCCGACCTTTGGCTGCTGCCACGGCACGGACATGAACCCCTTCACCGGCTCGTCGAAACCCTCAATCTCGACCTCATCCCCCAGCTCTTCCAGTAGCGCAGCATCCATGCCCGCCACCTGATCGCGGAAGCCCACGTCAGTCACCGCCGTCCTGATCACCTTTCGGCAGCTGGCCGCGGCGAGCGATCTTGCCTTCGGCCACCAGCAGCTCGGCGACTTCCTTGCTGGGCGGTTCGTAGACCTCACCTTGGCGGGTCACTTTGGCGCCGTCCTGAAGACAACCGTCCACCACTACGTATTCCGTTTTCGCAGCCATGTCACACCACCTTCGCGTAGAGGAAAGCATTCGGTTCCAGCATGCCGGCCAGAGGAGCCGACTGGAGCTTCAGCCAACGCACGCTCGGCTCCTTGGTGACCCAGCTCTTGGGGAAGCGCGCCGCTTCGACCAGGCCGCTCTCGATGGCTTCCAGATCCTGAACGGCCGCGTAGAGCATGGCGTTGCGGGTCGAGGTGGAACCCAGAATCAAGCCGCCAGCTGGAATCACCGGTTGCTCGTTGCCGGTTGCGTCCAGGTACCACTCGTCGTAGACGTACAGATCGATGCCCGGATCGTTGAGGTAGCCGAGGTAGGTCACCCCGTCCGGCAGTTCTTCAGGCTTGATCAGCCCCATGTCCACGCGCCGGCTGTTCAGCTGTTTCAGCACCGTCTCATTGCTTTGGAAGGCATCCTGCGCCTCGGCGCTCAACACACCTACGTTTGCCGATCGACCGGAATCCTTGGCAATCAGACGGCGCCACTGGCGCATATTGGCGATCGGGTCAGAGCCGGCGGTGTTCCAACGCCCGGTGGCAAGCGTGACCTTGTGGGTGTCTTCCATGAGGAAGTCGATGGTGTCATCCACACCGTCGCCGACTACCCGGATACGCCCGGTCGTCAGCGCTTGGGCGCACATCCACTCCTCGCGGCGAGTGATCTCGTCATCGAGGTCCACCAGGTCACGGCCGAGCAGCTCACCGGCTCGCTCAAGCGGAGTGCGTGTCGAGAATGGATTCTCGCCCGCACCGCGCTTCAGGATCAGCTCAGCACGGGTTTCGCGCTTCGGCTGAATGTACGGCGGCTTGTAGGTCGACGAGTTGATGCCGGTACGCTGCGATACGCTGCCTGGCAGGGTCGGGTGTACGAACGGCGCCATCTTGCGCTGGCCCTTCACGATGTCGATGGAGACCGTTTCAGTGCCGAAGGTCTCGGGAGCGCCGCCGTTGAAGAAAGTGTTCATGAGGAAGCGCCGCGGCGTCACCATCTGCTCGACGGCTTCCAGCATGGTCAGGGTGTCGAAAATGTCAGTCATGGGTGCTCCGATCAACGAATGAAAAGGCAGAGAGGACGCAGAGCGGCCTTCGCAGCGGCCAGGGTCAGGCCCTCGCCAAAGGTGAGTTGGCTGCCCAGCACCTGGCCGGTCAGACGGATCGGCGCGCTCTTGGCGCCGTCGGTGGTGTCGACGTCCTGGTCGAGGATCACCGCGGGCGTCTGCGAGCCGTCCTCGGCAGCGGCCTTGCACAGCAGGTACTCACTGGTGGTGGTGACCTGGCCCAGCACCGCACCGCGGGCCAGCTTCTGGCCAGCGGCAATAACGCCGGTGTCCATCACGATGGGGAAGTCGCCCGCCGAGAGCTGGCTCGGCAGGTAGGTCTTGCGTTCGGGGTTGCTCATGAAACTCTCCTTCAGCGGCGCGACGCGCCGGCCACAATGGCGCTGACAGCGGCTTTGCGGTCAGCTTGCTTGCTGTCAGTGGATGGGGAAGTGCTGGTGACGCCTTGGGCATCGCCCTTGATGGCAGCCAGCGAGATACCGCGGTCCTGGGCCGCCTTGAACAGCACCAGGGCGGTGGCTTCTACAGAGCTGCCATCGTCGATGGCCGCCCCGACTTCCTTCTCGAAGCCTTTGGCGGCCAGGGCGTTGATGCCCTTGATGCGCTCACGCTCGGCGGTGGCAGCCTCGGCCGCCTGAGCGATCTCGATGGTGTTGGGGTCGGTGCCAGCTGCAATCGCCGTGCGCAGTTCTGCCGTGGTAGTGACGGTGGTCATGGTGTGTATCCTTGGGGAGTTGAGGGCCGGCTTGGCCAGTTCAGTAATCAGGGATTCCAGCGAGCCCACGCGATGGGCCAGGCCGTGCTTGACGGCGTCGGCACCGACGCGGATCCCGCCGTGATCGCCCATCTCGGGCACCTTCTCGGCAGTCACGCCGAGGTTACGGGCAACCTTGCCCACGAAGACTTCGCCCAGGGCGTCGATGGTCTCGCCCAGCTTCGCCCGGCCTTCCTCGGTGTTGAGGTCCGGGCGCTTGTTGGGGGCATTGCGGCTGACGATCTGGTAACGAGTCCGCCCGCTCACCTTCTCGTTCTCGACTACCGCTTCAACAACGACGCCGATGCTGCCGGCCAGGCTGGCTTCGTCGATGACGATTTCGCTGGCTGCCGAGGCGATCCAGTAGGCTGCGCTGGCTCCGATACCGCCGATGTACGCGACGATGCGTTTGCGCGCGCGGCCGGCGTAGATCATCTCGGCCAGCTCGTTGATGCCCGACGCAACACCGCCGGGGCTGTCGATGTTGAGTACGATCGACCTGACCTTGGGGTCATCCAGCGCTCGCTGAATGTCCGTGGCCAGGATCTGCGTGCTGGTTGCACCGCTGATCTCGGTGAACAGGTTCGCGTAGCGGAAAATCGGCCCAACGACTGGCACCACTGCCACGCCGTTGCGCATGGTCACCCTGCGGGTGTCCTCCAACTGCTCGCCGCGCTTGGTCGCCAGCGCCACCGGATCGCCCATGCGGTCGGAGATGGTCAGCAGGTTATCCAGCGCGTCAGGCAGCATCAGCCAGGGCTGCGAGGCAGCCAGCTCAAGTGCTCGAGGCATTTCTATTCCTCTTCGGGTTTGGGGTCAGGCGGGGTTTCGAGCCCACTCTTGGGCAGGGCCTGCATGTTGTGCTCACGGCGGTAGGCAACCTCGCGAGTACGCTGGCGGATCACTTGCTGCCACGGTTCACCGGTCATGGCCGCCGTTTCCAGGGTCTCGTTGCTCACGCCGATCTCGATACGCTTGCCGGCAGCGTTGGCTTCCTTGAGCTCATCTATGGCGCCACGCGCCGGGCCGATCCAGATGGCTTGGCAATAGGCTTTGCGCCTAGCCGGAGCGTTGTATCCGGGCAGGTCAATCAGCCCCCTGGCCACGGCCTCATCGATGACCAGCTCGCGGCTCGGCTGGCAGAAGTCGCAGGCCAACCACCAGCGGCGCAAGCTGTAGAAGCGCCAGGCCTGGAGCATCGCGGCACGGGCAGCGCTGTAGCTGCTGCTGTAGTGCAACAGCAGCTCTTCCAGCGGCAGTTCCAGTGCCGCGCCGATCTCCTTCACCACCGCGGTGAAGAACGGGTCGAACTGGGCGTTGGGGCGGCCGGGGTTGGCCACCATCGGCTCCTCGCCCACGCCGAGGTCCACGATCGCGCCTTCACCCAGGGCGAGCGTGCCATCAGAGGTGTCGTCACCTCCGGGCTGTTCTTCAGTCAGAGCCGACATCGGCAGGTTGCTGGTGTTGAAGTCGTTGCTCTTCTTGATGAACACGGTGAACATCGCCGAGATCACCGCCGCCATCAGCTCGGCGCTGCTGTAGCGCTCCAGCTTCTGCAGGGGCTCCAGCACCGGGGACAGGTACGGTACTCCGCGCTTCTGCCCAGGCCGCTCCTTGTCGGCCATGACATGCAGCACGCGACGCCGCCCAGTCTCAGCACCGAACACGGTCAGCCGCTCCCAATGCAGCGCCTTACCCGCCAGATGCTCGCCGGGGTAGCCGGAGCACACGTGGTACGCCACAGGCGAACCCAGCCCGTCGAACTCGACCCCTTCCACCAGGTCCGCGCGGTCCATGCCGCCGTTCGGGTTGCCGACACGGTCGGACTCGATCAGCTGCAGCCGCGTACTGAAGATGCAACCGGGGCGCTCCTGGTCCGGACTGGCCACGAACACGTCACCCGCCACCATCGACGACACCAGCACCAGGGCTTGCAGTTGGTAATGGTTGAGCGTCGCTTCGGCATCGCACTCCCTCGGGTCATCGGCATACAGCGACCACAACCGATCCAGTTGAGCGTTGAGTTGTTCGGCCTCCTCTTCGGTCAGGCCCAGCGCTTCATGGTCGACCTGGGCGCGGCAGACCAGCCCAGTGCCGACGACATTGGTGCGTAGCCGCGTGATGGCCGCGCGGGCCACCAGGTGGTTACGCATGGCATCACGGGAGCGCGCCACCAGCATCCGGCGCTCGTTCTGATTGAAGTCGCGCCGTGGGCTGCCAAGGCCAGGCAGCCAGCTGGCTACACTGCGCAATACCCGTGACGCGCCGCGCCAACGGGTTTCAACCCCACCGCCGCCGCCCTGGGCGACGATCTGTTGCCCATCGACCGATGCCCTGGCCACGCGGATCGCTTCAGTCATCAGCTGCTCGGCAGCCGACTCCCGTTTACTGAACGGCCACATGGTCAGATCCCCACGTAGGAAATGCGGTTGCGGCCCCTGCCCTGAAGCGTTGCCTGCTCTGCGGCAACCTCTTCGGCGTACTGTTTCTCCAGCAAGCGCAAGCTGTTGAGCTCGGCCAGCTGGACCTCGCGATCCTGCCGACGCAGCCGCTGGCCGTTCTTCAGGACGCGCGAGATCGCCGCCCGGACTTCGGCAAGGCGTTGTTGTGCATCTGTCATGGTGAACCTCGGTTAGCTGACGCGGCTCCGTGTGCCCCTGCCGCGCGAAACCACGCGACGAGGAATCGGCGCCACCGCCTGTTCAGTAGTGAAGAGGGTGGGCTGCAGCAGTTGCTGCTCCAGCTGGTCCCATTCGTTGTCGCGCAGCAGGTGGGTCTTCAGGCTGCGGGCCGCGTGTAAGGCGTACACCTCGCAGTCCAGCGCCTCGTTGCGCCGGCCGGCCTTCTTCTGCCAGACCATCTTGCTGGGGTTGCGCGGGTGCGGCGCCAGGACTTCGTTGGTCACCTGCTCGTAGTAGTCCGCGCGGATCTCGCTGTACCAGTGCATACGCCCGGGCCCGCTGCCCTTGAGGCGCATCCGGCCATCGATCAGCGTCTTGGCCTTGTGGGTACCGACGATGAATACACGCAGGCCATACCTGGCGGCCTTGGTGTTGTCCTGGGTGGTGTCCGCCGACTGGGCCGGCTTGGTGAAGATCTCCCGGTCCCGGCTGTCGATGGACGCGCCCTTGATCGCCATGATGTTGAAGCGCTGGCGATCCCGTACGTAGGTGTACACCGCGTCGCTGGTGTTACCGTCGGAGCTGTCGATGCTGACCGCCGACACGGCCAGTTGCGCACCGCTCTCGGTGGGGATCGGCGTGGCGATGATCCGGTCAAGCTCGGTCCACACCCCATCATTCGGGTCGATCGGGTTGCCGGGCAGCTCGCCCCAGTACAACCGCCAGGACTCCTCCCCTCGCCCCCAACCCACGATGACCAGCGCGAGGCGGTCGCCCTGGACGTCGACACCGACCGTGACCAGCAGCGTGCCCTTCGGGGCAGTCAACTCGGCGTAGGGTTCGGCACGCTTCTCCAGTTCGTCCGTTTTCGGAGCGTTGTTCTTGTACTCATAGCTCTCGCCCATCGAGCTGTTGGTGAAGGCGATCATCGGGCCGATGTTGCCCAGCGACGCCGCGTGTTCGGCCTGCAGCTTCTTCTCCATCAGCACTTCGAAACGCGAGCCATGGAACGTGGCATACAGCTCGTTGAGGATGTAGCCGGCGATGCCGCGGAACTCGGCAGTTGCCTCCCAGCGCCCACGCTTGAGGTTGGCGTTCTTCTGGTGGTCATCCCAGATCTCGCCGCAGTGAGGGCATGCGTAGTACGCCGTTTCCGGGCGGCGCTTGCCGTACACCTCGTGGAAGTAGTGCTCGTCCTCGTCGCAGTGCAGGTGGTCAAAGCTCAGCGCATGCGCCTGGCCGCAGCCGTGGCATGGGACCAGGCCCACGCGCTTGTCCGACAGTTCCAACTCGGCATCAATCGCCGACAGCCCTTTGATGGTCGGGGTGCCGCCGATGATGATCTTCGACCGGCGGAACGTCTTGAGGCGCTCCTTGGCCAGCTTGATGCTGTCCCCCTGCCCCCGCAGGTTCAGGTTGCAGTCGTCGGGCTCTTCGATTGCAACCCGCGGAACCGGCGTCGATTTCACGCTGGCCGGGCTGTTGGAGCCGACCATTTTCAGGAAGCCGCCGGGGAAGCGCTTGAAGTCCTGGCGCTGCTGCAGCTTACGGCTGCGCAGGTCGACTTTCTTGCGCAGCCGCGGCGTGGCCTCGATCATCGGCTCGAGCTTCTCGCCGACATACTGCTTGGCCGCCTCGGCCTTGGGGAACAGCACCAGGATTGGCGAAGGATCGAGGTCGATCCACTTGCCCAGGGCATTGCCCAGCACGCCCGACGTCCAGGCCACCTGCGCCGACTTACGGCCCACAATCTCGCTGACGGTCGGATCGTCCAGCGCCTCCAGCGGGCCGCCTGGCCAAGTCAGGTGCGGCGTCACGTCGAACCGGTATTTGCCGGGACGTGCCGTTTCTTCCGGTGCGAGCCAGCGGAACTTGTCCGCCCACTCGATGATGCTCATGCGCGGGGGTGGCGCCCACTTGCGGCAGACCCGGCCCATCGCTTTACTCGCCGTCTTCCTCAGAGCCCTCCTCGTCGTCCGGCTCGTCAGGATCCCCAGCGAGATCGTCATCCTCGTCATACGCGGACAACCTCCTCAGTATTGATTCGATGGGCGCGCGGATCAGCAGGTCATCAACCTGCACGCCGTACTGCGCGGACAGGGTTGCCGCCAGCTCATCAGGGAAGGTATTCAGCAGCTCGATCTTGGCCGCGGTGATCACCGCTTCGAAGCGCTCGACCATCTCGGCTTCGATCACGACTTCACCCAAGTCCTTGGCCAACGCCAGTTCTTCGCGATCTCCGCGCAGCCTGTCGAGTCGGTCGCGGGTGGATTCCTTCTTGCCGTTCAATGCGGCCTGGCGCATCAGCCATTCGATCACCGCCTGGGTGTCGTACTGGTTTTCGTTGCCACGCCCCACGCCGAACTCGATCACCGGCATGCCTTCCTTCTGCCAACGGCTCAACGTGCGTTCGTCTCGACCGACGATCTCGCCGAGCTCGACCTTGCTGACTGTCATCCCCATTTCTAAGTCCTTGAAAAGACGGACATCCCTGCCGAAATCTCAGCTGCAGGGAACCCGCGAGTCTGCGCACCCGTGTAGGGGGCGGGCCGGGGGGAGGACCCAGAAAATCGGCCCCCTCCCCCTGGTCGGGTCATTGCCCTGCCTCGCTGCTAGGTGGCACCTGCCCGAGGCCCAGCCGCTTCGCAGCCCAGCGTTCGTAGAGGCTGATCGCGACATCGGCACCGGCCATTGCGGTTAGGCAGCCGACCGATGCTGCCGCCCACACCGAAACCCCGAGGGCATACAACAGCATGTTGGTCGACAACCCGCAGGTGACACAGGCACCCGAGCGCAAAGCCAGCCGGCGGACCAGCCCCCAACCACGAGCACCCGCCTTGTCCGCCCGCCACATCTCTCCCGATACGCCGCCGACCAGGGACAGCACGATCACCATCCAGATCGGCAGCTCGGCTAACGTTTGTTGCTCGCTATTCATGTAGGCCTCATTGGCAAAGCACGGCGCTGGAAAAAGAAAACCCCGCCGGGTGGCAGGGTTCTCGATGCCCCGACTGGTCGGAGCGGGTTGCACAGCACAGTGCTTGTGGGGGAAGCGCCTAAGCGCACTTGTCATATCGTGGCGACTTTTTACCCCTGACCGGAAAAACCGAAAAGAGGCAATTTTCGGTACGTTGCAATGTGGGGGCTATGTAGCTTCAATGTTGCACACAAGTAGCATTGGCACCCGACGAACGGTATGGGCTCGATCTGGACCTAACCGCGCCGCCAGGATGCCTTGCACCTGCAGATGCATCGCTTTGACCCAGTTGCGATAGGTGCGGTCGGCGTCTTCAGCCAACCCAACCTGGCGCATTTGTTCCCGCACCGGTGCTTCATGCAGGTAGCGAAACACCGCCAGTCGCGCCAAGACTTCGCCGCGCTTGTCGCGACGCCTCAGTTCGGCCACTGCGGCATCAACTTCAGCTGCAGCGTGATCAAGTCCAGCACCCGCCACCAGGATGCTGGAGCCAGCAGCACCACCGCGAGGCGCGGCGCCCTTCCACTCCATGATGCTGCCCATCTGACTGCCCAGGCCAGACCCGAGACCGAGCCGGGCACGCTGTTCCGCCCAATGGCGCATCAACTTCTCGACGTCAGCAAGCATATGCAGCCCCTTACTTCCGGCGACCCGAAGTCCTTTCAGCTTCGACTTCTCTTTTCAATTCCGCATTGCGGTTGCACATCGGCTCAAGCATGGCAATAACTGCCAGGTAGTCAGGCAAGTGATCACTCACCAGGATGTAGTCAATCACGCCGTCATGGGCTTGAACGTCGAAGATGTGTAGAACCTCTGGCAGTTGTTTGAAGGAGGTTTCAGCCGAACGCTGGTAGTGGCGGTACACGTCTTTAGCATCGTCCCAGAGATGAAAACCCATGGACTTCAAGTAATCGTCGCCATCCCAGGTGTCTTCCCACTGCTGCCCCGAGTACTCCTCCAACTGCTCGGCAACACGTTTCAGTTGTCCATTTTCTACGGTGTAAATAGCCATTTTTTGCCTTCCTACGCTTCTGGTTTATGTCGGAACTTTTGTCGGAACTCTGTCGGAATGTTAAATCCCTTTAAACTCAATGCTTTAACGCTAAACTCAGACAATCAGACAGGTATTTTGAGAAAGCCTTACGTATGTAGGTGTGCGCACGTGCACATGAGGACTTTCAAAAACTCTGTCGGAATGTCGGAATGCCCGATTTTATTGGGCATAACCCTGTCGGAACGTTGTCGGAATAGTGTCGGAATGTCGGAATCAGAAAGGTCCCGGCGGGGGCAGAACATGGCGGTCGAAAGCCGTCGTAAACTTACGGCATTCCAGCCCGGCCTTGCCTGCCCAATCGCGCCCCAACTCTCCCTTCTCGGCCAAGAAAGATGGCGTGACATAGATCCGCTTCGTGATGAACTGATCCCCTTTCGTGGGGTAGCGAATATCGGTTCTTGCCTGCTTCAAATCCCTCACAGCCTCCTGCGTGAAGTCGCGTTGCCTTCGCTTGAACTCGTTCGCACCGTCACACCACTTACAGAAGGCGCGCCACAAGTCGTCCTGGGTGACAGCAGCGGTCACCGGAAACTCTGTCTCCCCGGCTAGCCATCGACGCACGAAGTACCGTGGCGCCGGTAGGCTTCCATCAATCAGCCCCTGCTTTTCCTCATTGAGGGGTGGTTTTGTATGGGGGCTGAAACCTGTCAAATCAAGTCCCATCAGGTATTCATAGAACGCAGCGATACCCCCTGACTCGATCTCGTTCACCAGGGCCTCGAAGTACTCCTTGGGCGGGACCCGATCCACATACAACACCAGGTACCGACGGTCCCCATCATCAAGAGCCAGCGGCACGGTGGAGTTGGAAAGGAACACGAAGTTGAGGTGGTTCCTCTCCTCCCTCACCGGCATGTTCTTCTCATTGATCTGCAGTGTCTCTCCTGTGACCAGGTGCTTTAGCACCCCCTTGTAGTGCCGCATCTCTTCACGACTCACCACCTCTTCAGCCAAAGCGAACAGCTTACGGCTCTGCCAGCCGGTGAACTGGCTCTCCAGCTGCGCCTGCCCGATGGTAGTACCGTAGGCACCATAGATCTCACGCACCACCTTTTCCCACAGCAGGCTTTTGCCTGGTCCCTCGGCACCGAACATCACCACCGCCGTAGCCATCTTCGCGCCAGGGTTCTGCAGCGGGTAGGCGATCCACTTCAATAGGAATCGGTACTCATCCGCGCGGTTGTTGCACAGCAGCCCCAAGTGCTTGAGGATCAGCTGGCAACCCTCCTTCCCGCGCTCATCCCGCTCAGCGTGGAACCCATCGAACAGGTTCAACATCATCGGATTGCAGGTCTCAGTCGGATCAAACACCACATCCTGAGCCATGCGGCGGTGCTCGCTCTCCTGCCACCACTTGTATGTAGTACGCCCGACCGCCTCACGGATGGCGGGCAGCTTGATCATTCGCCCCCGGGCACAATCCCAGGCGACGTCAGACCCGTAGATCACCACGAAATCGCGCAACAACTCCTGCTCGCTGATCCGAAAGCCCCCCGTGCCCCCGGGGGTGTGTGAGCCGGGCTGGTAATCATCTTCCGGCCACTCCGGAGAAGGGGCGCCGGGAGGAGGTTCGTAATCCGGTACAGCAGTCGCAGGCAATGATTCCACTCCTGCCAACACCTGCTCACCGGAAGGGGCGCGGGGAAGGTCATCGGCCACTGGCCTCGCCTCTCCCAACGGGGGTGGCGAGGGAGGCCTAGACTGACCACCCAGGCCAAGCAGGCGCGCCGCTTCCTTGGTGGCGGAACGCACATCACCACCATGCTCGAGAATACAGAACACATCGAATGCATCGTTCTTGTGCCCGTTGGCCAACGGATCGGAAGTATGGTGCGAATACAGCTTGTCATCGTTGATGGTCACACCCGGTTCCCCGCTGCTGCTTTGCGGGCACAACCACTTCCCATCGATGCGCTTGTACCCATGTGCCTCGATCAACGTGGCGATGTCATGGTAGCGATTGAATTCAGGGATGACTTCGGGAAGCCGGTCGCCGGAACGAGCTGCAGCCGGTGACGTCTTGGCTGCAGGACGAGTCGGGGTCATCGCCGGCTTTGGCTTCCAGGGGCAAACGGCCTCTGCCTTGGGCTTGAATTCATCCCATCCTTGCCAGATGGCCAATAATTCAGCAGGCAACTCCGGCAAGCCATCAGCTGCTGGCGGGGTGCGCCACGTATATGGCTTACGGGTACCTGGGTGAATGGATGGTGGCAGCACGTCCTGCACCAGACCGCCCCGCAGCTCGAAAACAGTCACTTTCTTGAAGGGCTCAGCCGCCATTCGGAAAGCGGCCTCGCGTGCGGCATCGCCCTCGTCGATGGCCGCCTTTACTTGCGCCATGAGCCCTTTGTAGATGGTGCCATCAGGGTCATTCTTGTTCGGCCACACCAGCGAATGGCGGCTCAGCTCCACCCCGTCAGGAACACGAAACATGACGCGAAATCGCGCAGGATTGCCCACAGAGGTCGGGTACGCCACCGCGATTGCATCGACGTCAAGGCCCAGCGTCTGCTGCAGTACCTGCCGCGTAAACTCGACATCATCGACATCAAGCGAACAGACACGACTCGGCCCGAGCACAACGCCGAGGTTGTGGCTCGGGCTTGCATTCCAGAACGCCTCCGCCGTCGAGGCATCAGTGAAGTAGCCACCGGGTTTGTTCCAGCCGTTACCCTTTGGCCCCTTCTCACCTGGTTCAATCGGAACCAGGGCAAGACCGAAGGTTTCAATGTAACGCCGCGCCCAATCAGCTGTGGTAGGAGTTGGACGCTCGCTCATCTGCGTCGCTCCCGTAGTTCCTGGCAACTGATGCAGGTTTCACAGCCCGCAACCGACTGCTGACGGGCAAGCGGGATCGGCTCGTCGCAGTCATCGCAGAACTGTGAACTTGGCTTGGCAACCTTGCGAGCATGGCGCAGCAGCGAAACCTGCAGAAAGTATTCAGCCTGATCGTTGGCGAGATCGATAGCGTCAGCCATTGGCCTGATCCTCCATGGCTTGGCGCGCACCCGCAGTGATCGCAAGCACCTGACGGATAACGTCCATCCCGCAGGCTTCCAGCCTCTGAACTTCATGAGGCTCCCACACGTTGTCCGCGGCACCTTCGTGCATACTACTGACAAACTCCGCTGCCTCGTTGAGCAGCAAGCCAACTGCTTTCAGTTGCTCATTGGTTGCCGGAACTGGCTGCGGGCGGTACCAGACCACCCCGGCAGCCCTCCCCAAGGCATCCAGCACGCGCTTGTCAGAGGTCCACTGCAACACCTCTTCAAGCTCGTCAGGCGTAAGCCAGCGACGCTCTTCATCGTGCTTCAGCTTCTTCTGCAGGGCATCCAAATCCATGCCCATCTCAAAAGCCAGGCGGGTAATACCACCTTTGTATTCGCGACCTGCGCGCCAGAGCGCGTGCCGCAGGGAGAGAGCCGGACTGGCGTCCGGCTGATTGTCGATGCGACTCATAACCGTTAATCCTCGTTTAACGGTGTAGTCATGGGATCAGGCAAGCCCTATCCTACGACCACGACCGTACTGTGCTGTGCTGTGTCGTAGCTGGACTGGGGAGGTGAGAGTCCCCAGTCCAGCACCCTATTTTTTTACTTGTCTTAGATATGCCCAATCGATGTCCGGTCGAAGCGCTTCGCAACGAATCACCCCGCTCGTTTCCCGATCCAGGCTGACAGCCAGGCCTGCACTAGCGCGACGGTTCCCGTAGGCCACCTGCTTTAACTGGCCAACCGACGTTCCACAGTGACCCGCGAAAACCTCAAGCCCTTCCTTGTCCATCGTTTTTAAGTACTCGCTAAGCGTCATAGACACCTCCATTGGCGGCGAGATTAGCAATTGCTAATAAACAAAACAATAGCATCTCGTAATTTACTGTTTGCTAACGGAAAGCAATCATCACCGAATGGATATCAACGAAAGGCGTATCGCCTCCCTCCGCAAGATCATGGGTCCCCTGAGCCAGAAGGAATTCGCTGAGGCTCACGACCTGGATGCGTCGTACCTATCACAACTGCTGAATGGCCATCGCAAGCTGGGGGAAAAGGCTGCTCTGACTCTCGAGCTAAAGATCGGGCTCACAGCAGGGACGCTGACATCTCCCCCCTCGCAGGAGCCCCTCACCGCAACCTCAGACAACGTGGTTCGCCTACCTAGCAGGTCGGCCAAAGACAAGAACTTCGTACTGATCCCGCATCTCGACATTGCGGCATCCATGGGGCATGGCAAGGCAGCCCCGGGAATGCACATTGAAGTCATCCGCGATATGACCGTTCACCTTGATTGGTTGAGGATGCAGGGTCTCAGCTTCTCGAAGATCGACAACCTCGCGATCATCACCGGTGACGGTGACAGCATGTCCGGCACGTTCTCCGATGGGGATGCCTTGCTTGTAGATCGCGGCATCACTCAGGTGAAGACTGATGCCATCTACGTATTCACGCTTGACGGCGACTTGTACATCAAGCGCCTCCAGCGCCTGACCGGCGGACAGCTCCGAATGATTTCGGACAACCCCGTTTACCCACCCATCACTATCGACGAGTCGATGATTGATCGCATGCATATTCAGGCACGCGTACTGCTCGTCTGGAACGCAAAAAAGATATAGCCCCTCACTTGCTGTGATCAACCGGCTCAAGTGCTGGGGCACAGCCACACCCAGATAATTTAGCGTTTGCTATTGAATAACCAATTAGCTTTTGCTAATTTCAGGTCGCGTCAGCCTCTCACATCAAGGACACGGCCCCATGAAAACAGCACAGTACAACGGACCCGGAGCGGTTCTGATACGTCCCACCGCCTGCAGCAGCCTGGCTAAGATTCAGGCGTTCCAGCACCGCACTGGCATGCAGGTTGTCGTCTCTAGCACTGGCAAAGCCCACGCCATTCCCTGCACAGGGGGTGCCGTATGAGCGAGTTCAATATCCCACTCAGCCGGGTCATGGTGCTCGAACGCACTCTGGAACACGGCGGCACCGTGACCTGCAAACTGCAGCGCCCCGAGGCCACGCTGGATGCACAAATCTACGTCGAAAACGACAACACCACTCACCACGTCAAGGTGACGATGGGACCGCTCGCCAGCTCGCTGACCCTGCCTCGCAAACTGGCAACCAAGCGTCAGTCCTTGCGGGACTTCCTGCAGAACCTGGCCAATGGCCGAGCTGACTCCGGCGCCCAGTCGGAAGAGGCCCTCGCCCTCATGGAAGCGCAGGAGAGCGTGGACAATGTCCTGCTGATTGGCCAGATCGCCTACGTCATCACTACCACCAACCCTGAGCGCCCCTTCGGCGCGGTCGTGACCAACGACCAGGGCGAGGTCTGCGCTGCGGCCACCGGCTCCAGCAAAGAGCACCTCGCCGCAGCCGTGCGCGCCAAGCTCCGGCCCGGCCAAGAGGGGCCTGGGGAGCGAACATGAGCACGCTAGATCAACTGCGCAGCGAGTGGAGCACCCCATGCCCAACGCTGACCGCTGTGAGGGAGCGGTACTTTCCTCACATCGGCTCGGATCGGCGATTCAGGGAGCTGATCAACAAGGGCGAGATCGAGCTGAAGCTGAACAAGCTGCACAACTCAGCGAAGGCACAGCACGTGATCTACCTGCACAACCTCGCCCAGTACTTCGACGGCCAGGCTGAACAAGCCTCGCATACCGTTTGAATCAGGCGGCCCCGGTCATCAGGGGCAACCAGCCCACCACCGACTCTCACCTCACTCGGCGGTGGGCTAACTTGGAGCACACCAAATGCAACCGCATCAATACGCACTTTCCGCCGGGATCGCCTTGCTGTTCCTTTTGACCGCCCTACCCTACTTGTTCGGCATCGCCCGTCGACGTGCGCTCGATCAAGGTAAAGAAATCGGCCTAGCGGAACGCGACGCCGCACACTTCACCAAGGTACGGGATCTTTGCGCCGACCTCGACGAGATCGCCATTCAGCGCGAGGCCGAGAAGCGCAAGCACCTCACCACAATCGCCAACCTCAAGCGCAACATCGTCAAGCTGGAGGAGCGGATCACCTCCTACACCGGGCTGGCGGTGACCAGGGCGGACTACGAGAGGCTGCTCGGCGCCGCTGAGACTCTGCGCCTGACCCAACGCACCTTGAACGCACTGAAGTCGCAGTCCCAAGCGGCCCGAGCAGGCGCTCAAGCTGAAGCCATCGACGAACTGGCCATGCGCATCCATGCCCAGCTGCGCACCATTCCGGCCAGCGCAACCTCCGCTCAACACCTTGTAAGACAACCGATATCCATCCAGCCGCAGGGCTCATTCCGCGCCGACATATTCGCCGCCGGAGCTGTCGACGGCTGCCACACAGCATCAGACCGACCATCACCGGAAGATCAATAAATGAGCTGGCTCTTTTCGCAGGCGCTGGTGGCGGAATACTCGGCGGCCACCTGCTGGAATGGCGCACCATCTGCGCCGTTGAACGTGATGCCTGCGCCGCACAGACTCTGGCGCAACGACAAAACGATGGATTGCTCCCGCCTTTCCCAATTTGGTCTGACGTGTGCAGTTTTGACGGACGACCATGGCGAGGCCTTGTTGACGTGGTTTCGGGAGGGTTCCCTTGCCAAGACATCTCGACGGCAGGCAAAGGTCTGGGCATCACAGGAGCCCGCTCCGGACTGTGGCGGCAGATGGCACGAATTACCGATGAGGTACGACCGCGCTACGTCGACACGATGGGGTGTTATCGGAGCAGCTGACTTCGGCGCCCCTCATCAGCGGGACCGGATCTGGCTGATCGCAGAAGACACCCACCAAGCGATGGCCAACGCTAGTGGCGAGCATGGCAAAGAGATCCTCCCCTGCCGCATTGATGCGCAGATCCGGGGCCTATCGCTCGAACGATCGCCTGGATCACGCCGTCATGGCGTTGGATCGTGGTCATCTGAACCCGGAATGGGCCGAGTGGCTGATGGGCTGGCCCATCGGATGGACCGACTTAAGGCCATTGGCAACGGACAGGTTCCAGTCGTGGCTGCAAGCGCATTCAATTCACTCTACGATAGACGATAACCAGGAGGTTGCATGAACACTCTTTTCCTGTTGATGGCGCAGTACAACGGGCAAGCAGTTATCCCCCTGGATCGTGTGTGTGCCGATTACATGAATTTAACTGTGGAAAAGTTCAAGCAAAAGCGCCTGGCCGGCGAGATTGACATTCCAGTAGTGCGCTTAGGTGCCAATAGCCAAAAGGCGGGGCTGGGGATACACCTAAAAGACCTCGCTGATTACATTGATCGACAGCGTGAGAAGGCCGAGAAGGAGCAAAACCAGTTAATGGGAAGAGCGGCGCACTAAGACCTGTACGAAAATTACGTCGCAACCAAAATCTGACATAGGCAAACGGAACCACCACCGTGAAGCTTTCAGATATGACTAGAACAGTATAAAAGCTGGGGAGGCGCGGAGCCGCTCCCCACCTACTGTTCCCTCATGGTTTCTCTAAACCGACAACAGTTTCAGTCACACTCAAACCAAACCAGTTTTTTTGAATCAATTTTTGAATAGACAAAACAACCAAATTAAAGCCGACCCTACAACCATCATAAATATCGAACCTATCAGCGTCTAATCTCTTATCAAGAACTTCACTACCCATAGGATGATGCACTTCATAGCCCCCATGTACAAATGCACTTCGATAATTATACAAACTACGCAAATTATTTGTTACAGCTTTCTTTTTTGAAACATCTAGATCAATCAGCCCTATCATTCTATTAGCTATCCCTGGTACACCTTCACCGACTCGAGTAGTGTAAATTGACTCCAAAGCATGAAATATCCAGATTATGCTATTAATATCAATATCAGACTTACAAACATGCAACAGAGCGTATATCGCTCTTGCTACTTGATTGTCAGCCTTTTGCTTAACGCCAAGGCCCAAGCGCTGATACCAAGAGTTCACCTGCTCCAATGGCAACTCTATAGGAGCGAAAGTTTTACCATTCAAACAATCAAAATACCCTTCCTCGAAATTGTAAGAAGAAAGATTAAACCGCGCCACATCCCTCGACACCTGTACCGAATCAGCACTTTTATAAAACCTAACATTTAGAAATTCGCAAGAGCCAGGTACAGACATATTCATTATAAAGAAAATATCGTACAAGTATTTTTCAGCAAACAAATGAGGATGGCCTGCGCCGACCTCTCCCTCAACGCTAACTCGAAGAACGAGATCTATATCTGACATTTCCCAAAGATAGGAAACATCCACACCTGAAAAGTCAGCAGGATTCCTATGATAGCGCGCCCTATCCTTACTCAATTTATACCAGCTAACAATAGGGGTTAAATCAACACTAACCTTCACCACGCTACCGCGGTGCTCGTAAGATATCTCGTTTAGTAGCCTCTCGGCTTGACACCATATATCATAATCTTCCAGTGTTCATCCTCACCTGACGTTCGACCAATACGTCCCAGATTTATCTTTACAATGTGCTCCACGGGCCACCTTCCTGGCTATCAACGAAGTTAGTTAGAACACCTTTCCAACCATTTCCATTCAGCATATTTGTCCCCCAGCCCTCGCAAATGGGTGTATCGACGAAGTGAATTCCAATCTCTGTGTCCTGAGACACTCGACACCCTAGGGATGTCCCATTCCATCTCAAATAACCGACTCACCCCCTCGTGCCGCAGATCATGAAAATGCAAGTCCTCGATACCCAGGAGTGGGCAGGCCCGCGTAAAGGAGGCTGACACCGACTTGGCATTGTAGGGAAAGATCTCCCTCTCCACCTTAGGCATGGTGTGTATGATCGCCCAGGCCTCATCTGGCAAGTGACACCAGACGTCGTTGCCAATTTTCTGCCCCGGGTTTTTCATGTCCCTCACTAGGACCGCTTGCCGTGCACAGTCGAGATCGTCCCAGCGGATCCGCGTGATTTCTTCCTGTCGGCGCGTCGAGAAGATCGCGAAGGCAATCATCTTCGGCATGTCGATCTGAGCTTGGCGGCGCGCCTGCATCTCGAAGAAATGCACCATAAGCTTGTCCAGCTCTTCCAGCGTTGGCCGGCGGTTGCGCTCCTTGCTTTTGCTGACCATGCCGAGCTTACGCAGCACCTTACGGGCGTCAGGCATAGCCAGGGGATCCACCTCATAGCCCCACGCCGGCCGCGCCACGGACAACACCGCTCCCAGGTGCGACAAGTCGTTACCGACCGTCTGCGCCTGCACGCCGCCGCCCTCCTGGCCCATCCGCCACTGAGCGAACTCCACCAGTTTCTGACTAGAGAGCGCCGAATCGTCTAGATCCCCCAGCCAGGTGTCTTTGATCGCATTCAGCGTGGCTCTCTTGGTTTTCCCCAGCGGGCGGATCTTCTCGTACTCGTCCAGGTACTGCTCAATCATCTTCCTGACAGTCACACCCTTGCGGTTGGCGCGATCGATGGCGCCGGGCTCGGCCAGCTCCGTCTCCCGGCGCTTGATCCAGGCCTGGGCGACCTGCTTGCGGTCGAAGGTTTGGCTTTCCTGATAAACTGTCCGCCCGTCCCGATTGATCCGTATCTGCGCCGTGTAGGCCGTCGAGTTGTCCTTGCGTTTGCGTGATGTGATCGTGCCCATTTCCAGTTGCTACATTGCCGAATTCGCTTGCTACATTGTAGCAACCGACCTCGGAAAACAAGGAAAAATGGGTAAAAACTGCTGTATAAAAGATCAGTATCAATGAATTTCGAAAAACCTGAAGCGCCCGTAAACACTAGCCCTGCCCGTTCCGAGCCGTCTCGCCGCTTCTCCGTGGCGCCGATGATGGATTGGACTGACCGCCACTGCCGCTTCTTCCTGCGCCTGCTGTCCAAGCACGCCCTACTCTACACCGAGATGGTCACCACCGGTGCGTTGCTCAATGGCGATCATGAGCGTTTTCTGCGTCACGACGAGTCCGAGCATCCCCTGGCGTTGCAGTTGGGTGGCAGTACGCCGGCGGATCTGGCGGCTTGTGCGCGGATGGCGCAGGAGCATGGTTACGACGAGGTGAACCTCAACGTCGGCTGCCCGAGTGATCGGGTGCAGAACAATATGATCGGCGCCTGCCTGATGGGGCATCCAGGCCTGGTGGCCGATTGCGTGAAGGCGATGCGCGATGTGGTGAGCATTCCGGTGACGGTCAAGCACCGGATCGGCATCAATGGCCGCGACAGTTATGAGCAACTGTGCGATTTCGTCGGCCAGGTGCGCGAAGCTGGGTGCACCAGCTTTACCGTGCATGCGCGGATCGCGATTCTTGAGGGGCTGTCGCCGAAGGAAAACCGTGACATTCCTCCCCTGCGTTATGACGTGGCAGCACGCTTGAAAGCGGATTTCCCCGAGATGGAAATCATCCTCAACGGCGGCATCAAGACCCTGGAAGCCTGCCATGAGCATCTACAGACTTTCGACGGGGTGATGCTGGGCCGCGAGGCCTATCACAACCCCTACTTGCTGGCCGAGGTGGATCAGCAGTTGTTCGGCAGCACCGCACCGGTGATTTCCCGGGCCGAAGCGTTGGCGCAGTTGCGACCTTATATCGCCAGGCACCTGGCCACGGGCGGCGCCATGCACCACATCACTCGCCATGTATTGGGGCTGGGCACCGGTTTTCCGGGGGCGCGCAAGTTCCGCCAGTTGCTCTCGGTGGACATTCACAAGGCCCAGGATCCGCTGGCGCTGCTGGATCAGGCCGGGCAGTTGCTCGAAGGTCGCTAACGGTCGCTCGGGTTGAACCTGATGGGTGTTTTGGCATCGTAGTAAACGGATAGCGCCCCAGCATTCAAACACCTGTTTTTCAGGTTGTTGCCCTTGGGGCTCGTTTAGGCATCCGGTTACGCATTCGCGCCCTTGAGCGGCTGTCAGCGCTCGGGTAATGTCAACAGACCCACAGGACAGAGCACTATCATGACTTCCAAGCTGGAACAACTCAAGCAATTCACCACCGTGGTTGCCGACACCGGCGACTTCGACGCTATCGCCCGGGTCAAACCGGTAGACGCCACCACCAATCCTTCCCTGTTGCTCAAGGCCGCGGCCATTCCGGGTTACGCCGAGCTGCTGAACGCCAGCGTCAGTGACGTCAAGGGCGATATCGGCCTGGCCAGCGACCGTTTTGGCGTCGCAGTGGGCAAAGAAATCCTGAAAGTGATCCCCGGCCGCATTTCCACCGAAGTGGATGCCCGCCTGTCGTTCGACACCGATGCCATGCTCAAGCGCGCCCATCGCCTGATCGAGCTGTACGACAAGGCCGGCATCGGCCGTGACCGTGTACTGATCAAGATCGCCTCCACCTGGGAAGGTATCCGCGCCGCCGAGCAGCTGGAACGCGAAGGCATCCAGACCAACCTCACCCTGCTGTTCTCCTTCGCCCAGGCGATCGCCTGCGCCGAGGCCGGAGTGTTCCTGATCTCGCCGTTCGTGGGCCGCATCTACGACTGGTACAAGAAGGCCAGCGGCAACGACTACACCGGCGCCGACGATCCGGGCGTGCAGTCGGTGACCCGCATCTACAACTACTACAAGGCCAATGACTACAAGACCGTGGTCATGGGTGCCAGCTTCCGCAACCTGAACCAGATCGAGCAACTGGCCGGCTGCGACCGTCTGACCATCAGCCCGGACCTGATCGAGAAACTGGCCGCCGACACTGGCAAGCTGGAGCGCAAACTGGCACCAGGCCACGCTGGCGAAGCCCGCCAGAGCCTGAACGAAGCACAGTTCCGCTGGGCCTCCAATGAAGACGCCATGGCCACCGAAAAACTGGCCGAAGGCATCCGTCAGTTCGCCCGCGACCAGGAAAAACTCGAGGCACTGCTGGCCGCCAAGCTCTGATCGAGCGAGCGCCAACGCAAAAAGGGCGGACCCTCACGGGTTCGCCCTTTTTTATGTGCTGCCGCTTTATGGGATCAGTTGCGTTCCAGGGCATTCACCAGATCGTGGAAAGCCTCGCGGTTGGAGTCGTTCAAGCCCATGAGGATCTTGTGCGCCTCCAGCACCTTGAGCCGCACCACCTCTTCCGACTGGTCCTGGGATGGCAGGTCGGTCAGGCATTCCGGGCATGGGATCGGACGGTCAACGATGTTGAACACCTGATCGAAGCCCATGGACTGCAGCAGTCGGGTGATGTCTTCGTGGGTGGTGACGACGGTCGGCAACAGGCCGACCTTCTGCCGCGACAGGATCGACAGCTTGGCCAGCAGGCCCAGGGTGGTGCTGTCGATGCTGCGGGTTTCGGTCAGGTCGATCACGATCGCCGAGAAGTTCAGCGCCGTGAAGATCCGCTCAATAGTCGCATCCAGCGCCGAACACAGGGTCAGGCGCACTTCACCGATAAACTTCAGGACAAAGGTGCCGTCCTGCTCGGCGAACTGGATTCTACCGGTACTCATTAAAGATTCCTGCTCAACACCAACAGGGCGATATCATCCGGCATCTCCCCTAGCGTGGCCAATCCAAAAACCTGCCGCAGACCATCCAGGCTGCCGCCGGCCGTTCTCACCCGATCGGGTAAGGCGGCCTCTTTCTCTTTGAGTGTGGGTTCCGGCAAAAGGTCCAGAATGCCATCAGACATCAGCGTCAAGCTGAAGCTCGGAGGCAGTTCCAGAATGTGGTCTTCATAGGTGGCTTCATTGAACAAGCCTACCGGCAGACCCCGCCCTTCCAGGTAACGCACACTGTCTGGCGTGTACAACACAGGCAATGGCAGGTGTCCGCCAATGCTATAGGTCAACAAGCCCGTCTCCTCGTCGATGACGCCACCGACCATTGTCACGTGTTTGCCCAGCTTACAGCTGATCAGGCCACGGTTGATATGGCCCAGGACTTCCGACGGCTTGAATTCCGGCAAAGTGCCGTTGCGCTTGGACTCGAACAGCAAGCGCGTGGTCATGAACTTGAGCAGCACCGTGACAAAGGCCGAAGACGCGCCATGCCCGGAAACATCCGCCAGGTAAAAGGCTACGCGGCGCTCGTCGACACGAAAGTAGTCGACGAAATCGCCGGACAGGTACAAAGACGGAATGATCTGGTGCGCGAACTTGAACTCATCGATGGTCCATGGGCTCACCGGCAGCATGTTCATCTGCACCTGGCGCCCGGCGTTCTGATCTTCCTGCAGTAGGCTCAGGCTGGCTTCGAGCTCGCGGTTGGCGGCTTCCAGCTTCTCCCGGTAGCGCTGGTTTTCCAGCAGCAGGCGCGCGCGATCCAGGGCCCGGCGCACCGAGTGCTCCAGCACCGCGAGGTCTTCCAGCGGCTTGATCAGGTAGTCCGCCGCGCCCAGGCGCAAGGCCTCGACGGCATCGTTCATCACACCGGCACCGGAAACCACGATGACCGGGGTTTGCGGTTCGATGTCGGTTACCTGACGGATAAGTTCGAGGCCGCCCATCTGCGGCATGCGCAGATCGCAGATCACCAAGTCGGGCTTTTCCTGCTCGAACACCTGAAGTCCCTGCTGACCGTTACTGGCCTGCAGGACGCTGAAGCCACTGTCTTCCAAATAGGCCGCGAGGCTCGCGCGCACTACTTCGTCGTCATCGATTATCAGCAGCGTGGCACTGGTTTTTGGCATGTGGGCAAACGGCGCCAGAATTAGGTTGGCGTAGGTGGCTGGGCACGAGGCCTGGACACACACTACTGGATTCGCTTTCTAGCCACTCTGGAAATGGAGTCAGGGCCCATAGCCCTGCACGCTCGACCATCAGAGGTGCCCTTCTAAGGCGCAGACGGTACTCCCATCCGCGGGGCGTTTCAAGCTCATGCCGATGGTCGCTGGACGTCTTTACACCTCAAATCACCGGGAGTTATAAGAACAGGCAAATCCGCAACTTAAACGCAGGTTGGAGCCTATGAGCCCAAACGATCGTGACTACAGTGAAAAGCGCGATTACATCCGCATGCGGGTGGATGCAGAGGTCACGCTGATCCACCAGGGCCAGGTGATTGAGGCTGTCTGCATCGACCTTTCCAGCAGTGGCATGCAGGTCCGGGCACCACGCTCATTCAAGGTCGGCGACCAGCTCAGCGTGCGTATCGATTCCGAGCACGCCGCCCTCAGGGGACTGGAAGCGGACACCGAGGTGGTCTGGGTCACCGAGCTGGAAGGCAACGGCCAGAAACTTGGCCTTACAATCCTGAAGATGGACTGATTCTAAGATCAACAAAAAAGGCGGCCCCAAGGGCCGCCTTTTTCATGGACAGGTCGCTTAAAAATCGTCTTCGACCTTGCCGTCCTTGACCTTGAATTCGCGGTTCTGCAGGTACGCATTGCGAATGAAGGTGTACTTGTCGCCACTGATCAGCTTCTCGCTCGACAGCAGGCTGGCGCGGGTGTCGACAAGGTCCAGGGCAAACGCGCTGTTGCGCACTGGCACGTCATTCACATAACGGTAAGGTTCGGTGAAGCTGTCCACATACTTGGCCGGCGCATCGCGAAGGGTGCTCGGCCCGAAGAATGGCAGCATCACATAAGGACCGCTGCCGACGCCCCAGTAGCCCAGGGTCTGGCCGAAGTCTTCATCGTTACGCTGCAAGCCCATCTTGGTGCTCACATCGAAGAAACCCGCCACACCGATGGTGGTGTTCATCAACAGCCGCGCGGTGTCGACGGCAGCGGCATGGGGCTTGGCTTGCAGGATATCGTTGGCCAGGTTGCCGACATCACCGATGTTACGGAAGAAGTTGTGAATGCCGTCTTCGAGAAACTGCGGCGTTACTGCCTGATAACCTTGCGCCAGAGGTTTCAGCGCATAGGTGTCGATGGTGTCGTTGAACGTGAAGATCGGACGGTTGATGCTTTCCCACGGATCGTCTTCCGCAGCGTGGGCCAAAACCGGCACCAGCAGCATGCCGGCACACATAAGCTGAGCGAGACGATTGCTCCAGCGCATAGCAGAAACTCCTTGGATTGTACTGTCGCGGGCGCTATGCCCTGGCGGTAAGCGCTAGTATAAGTCGGATATATCCATTTATGCAGCACTGGTGCAGTGCTTCGCCCTCTCCCCTCGTTTGCATGGCCTGTTCACAGGGATGTCATCCAACGGTCATCTGTCGTCGATACTCTTGCAAGGTATTTCAGGGACGTCACGATGCCTCACGCCGAAGCCTTGCCTGTATCCGCCCCCACCTTGACCGCCGTGCTCTTTGGCCTCAGCGGTTGCCTGGTGGATTTCGGCGCGCGGATGCGCCTGCACAGCGCCGACCACCCGGTCCTGGAACAGGCCCACGCCACTCACGGCGCCCTGGACATTCTGCACAGCCTGCAACATCAAGGCGTGCCTTGCGCCTGGCTCGACGAGTTGCCCGCCACCCTCAGCCAGCACCTGGCAAGCTCACTACCCGACTGGCTCACCCCTTGCCCCAACACCGGCTCCCGCTGGCCAGCTCCCGATGCCTGCTGGCAGGCGCTGATGGCCCTGAATGTCAGCCGCCTGGACGGCTGCGTGCTGGTCAGCGGCGAACCGCGCCTGCTGCAATCGGGCCTCAACGCCGGCCTGTGGACCATCGGCCTGGCGTCCTGCGGTTCGCTCTGCGGCATGAGCCCGACGCAATGGCAGGCACTGAGCCAACAGGAGCGCGAGCTCAAGCGTGGCAAGGCCACCCTGCATCTATTCAGCCTCGGCGTGCACTCGGTGATCGACCATCTGGGCGAGCTGCCAACCTGCCTGGCCGACATCGGCCAGCGTCGCCAGAAAGGTGAAAAACCCTGACTTGATCAAGATCATGCACATTGCCCGCGAGTGGATTACGCTAAGGCTCAGACATGGACCTTTAGCGAATCGGCGCGGTCCATGGCTGAGCCTATCAATGAAGGGAGAACGCCATGCCTGCCCGCGAACTGCAAGAACAGCTCAATACCCTGCGCGAGCAATTGGAGCAGAACCCACCGCTTTCGGAAGCAGAACGCGCCAATCTGCAGGAATTGATGCAACAGATCGAGCTCGAGCTCAAACTGGAAAACGCCACCCAGGACACCAGCCTGGCCGACGGGGTCAACCTCGCCGTCGAACGCTTCGAGCTTGAGCACCCCGCCATTGCCGGCACCTTGCGCAACATCGTGCAAACTCTCGGCAACATGGGGATTTAACCCCTTACAGACAAAAAAAGCCCCGCTACCAGAGCGGGGCTTTTCATTACTGGCGAACCAGCCGGAAGTTGGCGAAACTCGCGGTTTCGGTGCTGCGATACGGGTTGATGTCCAGGCCACCACGACGCACATAACGCGCGTACACCGTCAGCTTCTCCGGCTGCAGCAAACGCTGCAGGTCGAGGAAGATCCGCTCCACGCATTGCTCATGGAAGTCCGAGTGCTGGCGGAAGCTCACCAGATAGGCCAGCAGGCTGGCGTGGTCCAGCGCCGGGCCACGGTACTCCACCACCACACTGCCCCAGTCCGGCTGGCTGGTGACCGGGCAATTGGATTTGAGCAGATGGCTGTGCACGCTCTCCTCGACGATCCGCGACCTGTCGCACTGCAGCAGCTCCGGACGCGGGTGTTCATAGCTACTGACGCTGATATCCAGCTCATCGATGCAGGTGCCCGGCAAGGCCACCACACCTTCCGCCTCCACTTCGCCCAGGCTGCGGATGCGCACGCCCACCGGCTTGCCGGCCGCCGCAGAGAGGTCGGCACGCAAGGTTTCTTCCAGGCTCTGGCGATCCGCGAATGGGGTCTGGTTCAGCGAGTTGAGGTACAGCTTGAACGACTTCGACTCGATGATGTTCGGTGAGTCCGCCGGAATGCTGAACTCGGCGATGGCCACCACCGGCTTGCCGGAGGGCAACAGCCAGGACAGCTCGAAGCAGTTCCAGAAGTCCACGCCTTTATAAGGCAGGGTGTCGGCGCTCAGGCCCAGCTCGGCCCATTTTGCCGCCCGCGGGATCGGGAACAGCAAGGATGGCGTGTAGGTGGAGACATATTCACTGGACTTGCCCAGCGGCGAATGTTCGGCTGCGGGATGCATGGCGGAAACCTGACTGAAGAATCAGGCGATTCTATCAGTCTTTGCCTCCGCCTTTGAGCCCCAGGCGCTTACTGGCTGACCGTCAGCTTGCCGACCATGCCTGCCTGATAGTGCCCCGGGATATTGCAGGCGAACTCCAGGCTGCCGGCCTTGCTGAAGGTCCAGGTCAGCTCAGCGGTCTTGCCTGGCTCCACCAGCACGCTGTTCGGGTCGTCGTGCTTCATGCCGGGCATCACGCCATGGCCCATGGCCGCGTGATCCATGGCCCCGGCGGGCATATTCTTCATCGCGGTGGGCGTGAGCATGCCGCTCTGCTGCATCTTCAGCATTTCCTGTTGGTGCTCGGCATGCATGGCCGCATTGCCGAGATTGAACTCGTGCAGCAACTGGCCCTTGTTGATCAAGACGAAACGCACGGTCTCGCCGGCCTTGATATCCAGGGCCTTGGGGTTGAACGACATGTCGCCCATGACCAGTTCCACCGTACGTGTCGCCTTGGCCGCCGAGGCCGCCTGACCGAAATCGTAGGTCTGCGCCGGCGACGCCCAGGCCGGCACATTCAACGCCAGCAGACACGCGGCCAACGCCAATGAACGAGGTAAAACACCCTTGGGCAAAAACATAATCGCACTCCAACAAGATGAGGTTCAGCTTGTGTGAAACTCTAAGGCCGTGCCGCTGCCAGCCATCTGACTGCTAGATTACAACTTTGTCAGCTTGTGCCCTGCGGCCGTCACCCAGGGTATAAAGCCCGCGTTCCATTTGCCATGAGCCGCCCATGAAACTGCTGATCGTCGAAGACCAACCGAAAACCGGCCACTACCTGCGCCAAGGCCTGAGCGAGGCAGGCTTCAACGCCGAGCTGGTGGCCGATGGCACCACGGGGCAACACCTGGCGTTGACCGGCGACTATTCCCTGTTGATTCTCGACGTAATGCTGCCGGGCCGCGATGGCTGGCAGATCCTGCAAGCCGTGCGCGGCGCCGGGCTGGAGATCCCGGTGCTGTTCCTGACCGCGCGCGATGCGGTGGAAGACCGGGTTCACGGCCTGGAGCTGGGCGCCGACGATTACCTGGTCAAGCCTTTCGCCTTCTCCGAACTGCTAGCCCGGGTCCGCAGCCTGCTGCGCCGCGGCAGCTCCACCCCCCAGGAAACCACCCTGCAACTGGCGGACCTGCGCCTGGACCTGATTCGCCGACGGGTCGAACGCAACGGCCAGCGCATCGACCTCACCGCCAAGGAATTCTCGTTGCTGGAAATGCTCCTGCGGCGCCAGGGCGAGGTGCTGCCCAAGACGCTGATCGCCTCCCAGGTCTGGGACATGAACTTCGACAGCGACACCAACGTCATCGAGGTGGCGATCCGCCGCTTGCGCCTGAAGATCGATGACGATTACCCGAACAAACTGATCCATACCGTGCGTGGCATGGGCTACGTGCTCGAAGAGCGCCAGGCCTGATGCGCCGCTTGTCCCTGAGCGGCCGCCTGGCCTTGTTGTTCGCCGGCTGCACCGCGGTAGTTTCGTTGCTCGCCGGGGTGCTGTTCAGCCGCGCCAGCGAGGCGCACTTCATCGAGCTCGACCAGCAACTGCTGGAAGGCAAGCTCATCGCCATGCGCAGTGCGCTGCAGGGCGCCGACACTCCGCAACGCTTTGCCGAACGCAAGGCACAGCTGCAGGATGAACTCAGCCATCAACCGGACCTGACGCTGCGGGTCACAGGGGCGGATAGCGCCGTCTGGTTCGACAGCGCCAAGGTTTTGCCGGCCACTTCGGCCCAGCCGAGCGGACTGCACAGCCTGCAACATGACGGCACCGCCTACCGTGTCTACAGTGCGGCCCTGGAGCCAGGCCAGGCCGGCTCACCAGAGCTGACCCTGATGCTCGACATCACCCACCACCAGCACTTTCTGCAGCGTATGCAGCACCTGATCTGGCTGACCGTCGGCCTCTCTGCCCTGGCCACCGCGCTGCTCGGGGCCTGGGCCGCGCGCAGCGGCTTGCGTCCGCTGCGGCGGATGAGCGAAGTCGCCGCGGGCGTGTCCGCCAGCTCCCTGACCCAGCGCCTGCCAGAGCAGCAGATGCCCGGCGAACTCGCCGAACTGGCCCATGCCTTCAATGCCATGCTCGGACGCCTGGACGACTCCTTCCAGCGCCTCTCCGCGTTCTCGGCGGACATCGCCCATGAACTGCGCACCCCGCTGTCGAACCTGCTGACCCACACCCAGGTCACCCTCACCCGCCCACGGGCGCTGGAAGACTATCGCGAAGCCCTGCACAGCAACCTCGAAGAACTGCAATGGATGGCCCAACTGGTCAACGACATGCTCTACCTGGCCAAGGCCGATCACGGCCTGCTGACGCCGAAACGCGAAGCCCTGGAGCTGGGTGAGGAAACCGACATGCTGCTGGAGTTCTATACGCCGCTGGCCGAAGACGCCGGCATCGCCCTGGGGCGCGAAGGCAGTGCGAAGATCCAGGGCGACCGCAGCATGTTGCGCCGCGCCCTTTCCAACCTGCTGGACAACGCCCTGCGCTTCACCCCGGCTGGCGGCGAAGTGCGAGTGCGGCTTGGCGAGACGGCCAAGGGATCATACCTGCGGGTAGAAAACACCGGCGAAGGCATTGCGCCCGAACGCTTGCCACGGCTGTTCGACCGCTTCTACCGCGCCGACCCGGCGCGCCATGAAGGCAGCAGTGAACATGCAGGCTTGGGGCTGGCCATCACCCAATCGATCATCCGTGCCCATGGCGGGCAGATTCATTGCGAATCGGTGCAGGGCCGGACGAGCTTCGTGATTGAGTTGCCGAGGCAGGACTAGCGGAGGGGTTGCGAGCAAGCTCCCCGGAGGAGTGAGCTTGCTCGCGATAGCGGGCTTGGGCCTTACGAGTAACGCAACGCCGTCGCCGGCTCGACCTTCGCCGCGCGCCAGGCTGGATACAGGGTCGCCAGGAAGCTCAGGACGAAACCCGCAGTACAGATCAGGGCGACGTCGCCGCCCTGCAGCTCGGAAGGCAGGTTGCTGACGAAGTACACGTCGGAACTGAAGATGTGCTGGCCACTGATTCGCTCCAGCCAACCCACCAGCGCGCTGACATTCAGCGCGGCGATCACGCCCAGTACGCCACCGATCAAGGTGCCGACGATACCGATCACCGTGCCCTGGACCATGAAGATCGCCATGATCTGCCGTGGCGTGGCGCCGATGGTACGCAGGATCGCGATGTCCGCACCTTTGTCGTTCACCACCATGATCAGCGTGGCGATGATGTTGAACGCGGCCACGGCCACGATCATCAGCAGCAACAGGCCGATCATGGTCTTTTCCATCTTCATCGCGCTGAACAGGCTGCCCTGGGTGTGGGTCCAGTCATCGGCCTTGAAGCCAGCGCCCAGGCTGACCGCGATGTCGCTGGAAACCTTGGGCGCGGCGTACAGGTCCTTGACCGCCAGGCGCACACTCTGCACCTGGTTCGGCTGCCAGTGCTGCATCTCGGCGGCATCCGCCACATGGATCAAGCCCATGGAACCGTCGAGCTCGGCCCCGACCTTGAACACCCCGACCACGTTCAAACGCTGCATGCGCGGGGTGATGCCGCCCGGCGCGGAGCTGATTTCCGGCACGATCAGGGTCAGCTTGTCGCCGACATTCAGGCGGAAGCGCCGTGCCGTGATCTCACCGATCACCACCCCGAACTCGCCCGGTTTCAAGGCATCCAGGCGGCCCTGCACGATGTGCTGGGCAACGATGGAGACCTTGCCTTCCTGGGCCGGGTCGATGCCGCTGATCTGGATCGGCTGCATCGAGCCCTTGTAGGAGAGCATGCCTTCCATCTCGGTGAACGGCACCGCGGCCGTCACCTCGGGATTTTTCATCGCCGCGGCGGCCACCGGCAGCCAGTCGTCGATCGGCTTGACGCCGACGATGGTGGCATGGGGCACCATGCCGAGGATGCGCGAGCTCATTTCGCGCTGGAAACCGTTCATCACCGACAGCACCACGATCATCGCCAGCACGCCCAGGGCGAGACCGATCATCGAGGTCATGGAGATGAAGGAAACAAAGCGATTGCGGCGCTTGGCGCGGGTATAGCGCGTGCCGATAAAGATCGATAACGGTCTGAACATTCGCTGGGGCACCGTATGGAAATTAAAGACCCGGCGCCTGTTTCAGGCCCCGGGTTGCGACCAATCAGATGGGCGTCAGGAAACCTTCCTGCAGGTGCAGGACGCGGTCCATCTGGCGAGCCAGGTTCATGTCGTGGGTCACCACCAGGAACGCGGTACGCATCGAGGTGCTGAGTTCCAGCATCAAGTCCTGGATGCCCTGCGCGGTGTGGGAGTCGAGGTTGCCGGTCGGCTCGTCGAGCATCACCAGCCCTGGCTTGTTGACCAGGGCACGGGCGATGGCCACGCGCTGACGTTCGCCACCGGACAGTTCGGCCGGCTTATGCTCCAGGCGATGGGCCAGCCCGACCCGCTCCAGCAAGGCGGTGGCCCGCTGACGGGCTTCCGGGATCGCGGTCTTGCCGATCAGCAGCGGCATGCAGACGTTTTCCAGGGCGGTGAATTCCGGCAGCAAGTGGTGGAACTGGTAGACGAAGCCGAGCGAGCGGTTACGCAGCAGGCCGCGGCCCTTTTCGCTCAGCGCCGAAAGCTCTTCGCCGTCGAGCCAGACGCTGCCCTTGGTCGGCGTGTCGAGGCCGCCCAGCAGGTTGAGCAAAGTACTTTTGCCTGAACCTGAGGTACCGACGATCGCCACGCGCTCGCCCGGGTGCAACTCCAGTTGCAGGCCGGACAACACCACCACCGATTCCGGACCTTCCTCGTAGGACTTGCCCAGGTCGCGGCAGCTCAGAATTGCTTTTTCACTCATGCCCAACTCACTCATAACGTAGCGCCTCCGCCGGCTGGGTGCGCGCGGCACGCCAGGCTGGATACAGGGTGGCGAGGAAACTCAGGACCAGTGCCGCGCCGCAGACCATCAACACATCCTCGGCCATCAGTTGCGACGGCAGGTAGTCGATGAAGTACACGTCGGCATTGAGGAATTTGTGCCCGATCAGGCCTTCGAGGGCGGAGATCGCCGCGCTCACGTTCAACGCCGCGAACATCCCGACCACGGCGCCGATCAAGGTACCGATCACGCCGATCACCGTGCCCTGGACCATGAAGGTCGCCATGATGCTGGCCGGCGTCGCGCCCAGGGTACGGAGGATCGCGATATCGCCCTTCTTGTCGTTCACCACCATCACCAGGGTGGAAATGATGTTGAAGGCGGCCACGGCGACGATCAGCAGCAACAGCAGGCCGATCATGGCTTTTTCCATGCGGATGGCCTGGTACAGGTTGCCGTGGGTACGGGTCCAGTCACGGGCGTAGTACTGGTTCTCGCCCTGTTGCTCGGCAATTTCCCAGGCGGTGCGTGGCGCCTGGAACAGGTCGTCGAACTTCAGGCGCAGGCCCTGCACCTGGTCCGGTTTCCAGCGGTGCAGGCGGCCCAGGTCGTCGAGGTTGGTCAGGCCCAGATAGCCGTCCAGCTCGCCGGCGCCGACATGGAAGATGCCGACCACGGTAAAACGCTTCATGCGCGGAAACATCCCGGCCGGGGTCACCGTGACCTCGGGCGCGACGAAGGTCAGCTTGTCGCCCAGGCCAACCCCCAGCTTGGTCGCCGCCTTGTCGCCGATCACGATGCCGAAGCTGCCGGGGGCCAGGTCGTCCAGCTTGCCCTGCTTCATGAAGTTATCGATGATCGAAACCTGGCGTTCCTTGGCCGGATCGATGGCGTTGAGCAGGACTTTCTGCACCTGGCCGTTATTGGTCAGCAACCCCTGCATCTGGGTGAACGGCGCAACCGCCAGCACCTTGGGGTTCTGCTTGACCTTGTCGGCCAGGCCTTGCCAGTCGCTGATCGGCTCACCGGATTCGATGGTCGCATGGGGCACCATGCCCAGCACGCGGGTGCGCATCTCATGGTCGAAGCCGTTCATCACCGACAGCACGACGATCATCACGACCACGCCAAGGGCGAGTCCGATCATCGAGGTCAGGGAAATGAATGACACGAAATGATTGCGGCGCTTTGCACGGGTATAACGCGTGCCAATAAATACGAAGAGAGGTCTGAACATGTCGGGGCTTGTTCGGAGGAAAAGAAGACGTCCTTGTGGCGGGTCCTGGTAAGCAGCTTTACACTCAGACCACCGCCGCTACCATGGGTTCGCCATGTCGACATTAGATGAAGAAGATCGCCGCGAATACTACCGTATCGAGGACACGATCGCACTGGAAATTAGCCCCTTGTCCGCCCACGAAGCGGCGAGCAAGGAAGTGTTGCAGGATGCGTCGCCGCTGTTCAACCTGCTCAGCGAGCTGCATCTGAGCGAATTCGAATCGCAGCACCTGCTGCGCCAGGTCAGCGAGCGCGACCGGACCCTGGCCAACTACCTCAAGTCCATGAACAAGCGCATCGACCTGCTCAGCCAGGTGGTGGCGCAGACTGTGCTCGGCAAGTTCGGCGAGCCGCAGCGGGTGATTCTCTCCGAGGGCGGCATCGAATTCGAACATCACCTGTCCTACCCGGCCGGCACCCACCTGGCGGTCAAGCTGCTGCTGATGCCCCAGGCCTTGGGCCTGTTGTTGCGGGCCAAGGTCACCCATTGCGAAACCCGCAGTTTCGGCACGTTCGAAATCGGTACCGAGTTCGAATCATTGACCGACGCCCAACGCCAGTTGCTGGCGCGCTATATCCTGCAGAAGCAAGCCCAGGAACGTCGCCAGGCCCGAGAGCAGAACGACCCGGCAGCCGATTGACCTGCGGCCCCACCGCGCAGCACTGACCATCTAATGGAAAAATTTCCGTGAAGGAGCAATCGTGACCCTGATTTATGGCCACCGCGGCGCTAAAGGCGAAGCACCGGAAAACACCCTGACCAGCTTCCAGCAGTGCCTCAAGCATGGCGTGCGCCGCTGCGAACTGGACCTGCACCTGTCCATGGACGGCGAGCTGATGGTGATCCACGACCCGACCCTCAAGCGCACCACCGACCGCCGCGGCAAGGTGGTCGAACACAGCGCCGAAGAACTGGTGTCCTATGACGCTCGCAAGGGCGGCCCGGGGTGGGTCACGCCCTGCCCGATCCCGCGTCTGGAAGAACTGTTCGAAAAATGCGACTTCGAGCACTGGCAGCTGGAGGTCAAGAGCGCCTCGCGCACCCGTGCCGCCACCACGGTGCTGGCGATTCGCGAGATGGCGCAGCGTTTCGGCTTGCTGGACAAGGTCACCGTCACCTCCAGCTCACGGGAAGTGCTCAAGGCGGCTGTCGAATTGACCCCGGATCTGTCCCGCGGACTGGTCGCCGAATACGCCTGGCTCGACCCGTTGAAGGTCGCGCAAAGCTACGGCTGCGAGATTCTGGCGTTGAACTGGACACTCTGCACCCCGGAGCGGCTGCAACGGGCGCAGCGCCAGGGCTTGCATGTGTCGGTATGGACAGTCAACGAGCCTGCGCTGATGCGCAGGCTCGCCGACTTCGGCGTAGACAGCCTGATTACAGACTTTCCCGGTTTGGCCAGCGCCACGCTCGAGAGTTACTGAAATCGGTCTCCCCGGCCGGCTCAGGCCACCGGCCGGAGTCGCTCAAAAAAGCCGGTTGAGGCCGTCGTAAGCGGCTACCCGATAGGCTTCGGCCATGGTCGGGTAATTGAACGTGGTGTTGACGAAGTACTTCAGGGTATTGAGTTCGCCCGGCTGGTTCATGATCGCCTGGCCGATGTGCACGATCTCCGAAGCCTGGTAGCCGAAGCAGTGCACGCCCAGGACTTCCAGGGTTTCGCGGTGGAACAGGATCTTCAGCATGCCTTGCGGCTCACCGGCGATCTGCGCGCGGGCCATGCTCTTGAAGAAGGCCTTGCCCACTTCGTACGGCACCTTGGCCTGGGTCAGTTCCTGCTCGTTCTTGCCGATCGAACTGATCTCCGGAATGGTGTAGATCCCGGTCGGCACGTCGTTGACGAAGCGCCAGCTGCCGTTGTCGACGATGCTGCCGGCGGCCGAACGACCCTGGTCATGGGCCGCACTGGCCAGGCTCGGCCAGCCGATCACATCGCCGGCGCCGTAGATGTTCGGCACGCAGGTGCGGTAGTTCTCGTCCACCTCGATCTGGCCACGGCTGTTGACCTTGACCCCGATGTTTTCCATGCCCAGCCGGTCGGTATTGCCAGTCCGGCCATTGCACCAGAGCAAGGCGTCGGCCTTGATCTTCTTGCCCGACTTGAGGTGCAGGATCACGCCATTGTCGAGGCCTTCGACGCGGTCGTACTCCTCGTTGTGGCGCACGGTGATGTTGTTGTTGCTGAAGTGGTAGCTCAGCGCCTGGGAGATCTCGGAATCCAGGAAGCTCAGCAACTGGCCGCGGTTGTCCACCAGCTCGACCAGTACCCCCAGGCCACTGAAGATCGAGGCGTATTCACAACCGATCACGCCAGCGCCGTAAACGATGAGTTTGCGCGGCGTGTGGCCGAGGCTGAGGATGGTGTCGCTATCGTAGATGCGCGGGTGGTGGAAATCGATATCGGCCGGGCGATATGGACGCGAGCCGGTGGCGATGATGATGTGCTTGGCCACCAGCTTCTCGACCACGCCGTTGGCGCAGACCACTTCGATGGTCTGCTCGTCGGCGAAGCTGCCGGTGCCGAAGAACACGTCGACCCGGTTACGCGCGTAGTAGCCGGTGCGCGAGGCGACCTGCTTGGAGATGACCTTCTCGGCGCTTTTCAGTACGTCGGGGAACGAGAACCAGCGTGGCTCGCCAATGGCCCGGAACATCGGGTTGGTGTTGAACTGCATGATCTGCCGGACCGAGTGACGCAAGGCCTTGGACGGGATGGTGCCCAGGTGGGTGCAGTTACCGCCGACCTGGCGACGGCTATCGACCATCGCTACCTTGCGCCCTGCTTTCGCGGCGTTCATCGCCGCACCTTCTCCAGCGGGGCCTGAACCCAGCACCACTACGTCGTAGTTGTAGACAGCCATGCGTACTCCTCAGAACAGGCCGCGGCACCCGTGTGGCACCTGCGGCTAAATCATGCCGCGGCCAGCGGCATGAAGGATCAATTTGGCTCGGTTACGAACCCGGGCACAGTCTATAGAAGCGTCAACGCCGCGCACATTAACCCTTGGTCGCGTCGCCGGCTACTTTTGCCTGCGACATCGCGCCGCGGCACCGCGCAAGATTACTGCTTTTATCCGGCAAACAGGCGATCAAACGCGCGGTTGCTGCGTGTGACGAAGCCTGTATCGGCGCGGATCACAAAAAATGCGGCGATATCGTGTTTTTCCGCGTAATCCCAACCGCGTTCGGGGCCGAGGATCAGCAGCAGGGTCGACAGACCATCGGCCATCACGGCCGCGGGATGAATCACCGTGACCGAAGCCAGCCCATGCTCGACAGGCCTGCCGGTGCGGGCGTCGAAGGTGTGGGAATAACGCTGTCCGTCGCGCTGGAAATAATTGCGGTAGTCGCCGGAAGTCGAAACCCCATAACCATCGACGGCGATGACCCGCTCGGCCAGCTGTCGATCGTCCCGCGGCTCCTCCAGGGCAATGCGCCACGCCGAACCGTCGGGTTTCCTGCCGACCGCCTTGAGTTCGCCGGTGGCTTCGACCAGGTAACTGTCGATGCCCATTTCCGCGAGTCTGGCGGCAATCCGGTCCACCGCATGACCGGCGGCGATGCTGTTGAAATCCACCGCGACCGCGGCGTCCTTGCACAGCTGGTCGCCCTCGATACGCAGATGGGTATAGCCGACTCGCTGCCGCACCTGCGCCAGCGCCGTATCGCTCGGCACCGCCTCACCGCGCCCCTGCGGACCGAAGCCCCAGAGGTTGAGCAACGGCTCGACCGTCAGATCGAAGGCGCCCTGGCTGTCCCGCGACAGCCGCTGGCCAATCTCGATCAAGCGCAGGACCGCCGCCGGCATCGCCTGGCAGCTATTGGCCGGCAGATCGTTGAAGCGTTCGATGTCCGAGTCGCTGCGATAGGTCGACATCTGCCGGTCGATCTGCGCAAGTATCCGCTCGACCTGGGCCTGCACCTCACTCGGCGCAGCCAAGCCTGCCCGCCTCACGTACTTGATCGAGTAGGTGCTGCCCATGGTCGGGCCGCCAAAACTTTCCAGCGAGTCGCCCCGACCGCATCCGGCCAGGGCCATTGCCAAAACGACAGGAAGCCCCCCTCGCACCCAAGATCCACCCAGCAAGACTTCGCCTCCCGACAATCGATTTCCCTCCCGGCTTCGTCCGACCAGGGCGGGCCATTATGCGGCAGCCAGCGCGGATTTGATGCAGGCCGAACCCGGCTCATCGCGAGCTCGTTCCTGCGGGTTTATTCCGCGAACTGGCGGGCAATAAATCCCAAGCCGTCCATCTACTTAGCAAGCAAGCTAAGAGTTTTTGTTGCCTCGGCAGACTCATACACATATTGTTACAAACTATCTGGCCTGCGGCTTAGCTACCTCAGACCGGGCAGCCAGGACAGATAACGACCAGGGATCGCTAACAAAATAGCCAAAGTGAGTGAATAAAATGTCCACGACCACGGGCAAAGGCAAGGCGATCTTTCGCGTTGTCAGCGGCAACTTTCTGGAGATGTTCGACTTCATGGTCTACGGCTTTTACGCCACGGCCATTGCCAAGACCTTCTTCCCTGCCGACAGTGCTTTCGCGTCATTGATGCTGTCGCTGGCGACCTTCGGCGCCGGCTTCCTGATGCGCCCGCTGGGCGCGATCTTTCTTGGCGCTTATATCGACCGTCATGGCCGGCGCCGGGGCCTGATCATCACCCTGCTGCTCATGGCCGCGGGCACCGTGTTGATCGCCTGCGTCCCGGGTTATGCCACCCTCGGCGTCGCCGCGCCGTTGCTGGTGCTGCTCGGCCGCTTGCTGCAGGGCTTCTCTGCCGGGGTGGAACTGGGTGGCGTCTCGGTTTACCTCGCGGAAATCTCCACCCCGGGCCGCAAGGGCTTCTTCGTCAGCTGGCAATCGGCGAGTCAACAGGCTGCCGTGGTCTTCGCCGGCCTGCTGGGCGTTGGCCTGAACCACTGGCTGAGCCCGGAACAAATGGGCGACTGGGGCTGGCGCATGCCGTTCCTGGTGGGCTGCATGATAGTGCCGGCGATCTTCATGATCCGTCGTTCGCTGGAAGAAACCCCGGAGTTCCAGGCACGCAAGCACCGCCCTACCCTGCAGGAAATCATCCGCTCCATCGGCCAGAACTTCGGCACCGTCCTGGCCGGCATGGCACTGGTGGTGATGACCACTGTGTCCTTCTACCTGATCACCGCCTACACCCCGACCTTCGGCAAGGCCGAATTGCAGCTGTCGGACCTGGACGCTCTGCTGGTCACCGTATGCATCGGCCTGTCGAACTTCTTCTGGCTGCCGGTGATGGGCGCCGTCTCGGACAAGGTCGGGCGCAAGCCGCTACTGCTGGCGGCGACCGTCCTGGCGATCCTCACGGCTTACCCGGCACTGTCCTGGCTGGTGGCCAACCCGAGTTTCAGCCACCTGCTGATCGTCGAGCTGTGGCTGTCCTTCCTCTATGGCTCGTACAACGGCGCCATGGTGGTGGCTCTCACCGAAATCATGCCGGTTGAAGTGCGCACCACCGGCTTCTCCCTGGCCTACAGCCTGGCCACTGCCACCTTTGGCGGCTTCACCCCGGCGGCCTGCACCTACCTGATCCATGCGCTGGACAACAAGGCGGCGCCGGGGATCTGGCTCAGCGGCGCGGCGGTGCTGGGCCTGATCGCGACCCTGGTGCTGTTCCGCGGCAACAAGCATGAACTGCGCACTGCGCAGGCAGCAGTAGTGGGTGGCGCCTGATCGACCGTCTTCGCGGACAATCAACTCAACCGTCAAACGCCACAAATAAAAACGCCCCGACAAGTCGGGGCGTTTTCATGTGCGGCTAAGGCTTAGCGCGGGAACGCAGGCGGGTTCACACCGGCCATGTCTTCCATCACGCGAACCACCTGGCAGCTGTAACCGAATTCGTTGTCGTACCAGACGTACAGAACAACGCGGTTATCCTGGGTGATGGTCGCTTCAGCGTCCACTACACCGGCGTGGCGCGAGCCCACGAAGTCGGTGGAAACCACTTCCTGGGAATTGACGAAGTCGATCTGCTTGTGCAGATCGGAGTGCAGCGCCATGTAGCGCAGGTACTCGTTCATCTCTTCACGGGTAGCGGCTTTCTCAAGGTTCAGGTTGAGAATGGCCATCGACACGTTTGGCGTCGGAACGCGGATCGCGTTACCGGTCAGCTTGCCGGCCAGCTCAGGCAGGGCCTTGGCGGCAGCGGTGGCAGCACCGGTCTCGGTGATGACCATGTTCAGCGCGGCGCTACGGCCACGACGATCGCCCTTGTGGAAGTTGTCGATCAGGTTCTGGTCGTTGGTGTACGAGTGAACGGTTTCGACGTGACCGTTGACGATGCCGAACTTGTCGTTCACGGCCTTGAGCACCGGCACGATGGCGTTGGTGGTGCAGGAGGCAGCGGAAACGATCTTGTCGTCAGCGGTGATTTCGGCATGGTTGATACCGTGAACGATGTTCTTCAGCTTGCCTTTGCCAGGCGCGGTCAGAACGACGCGGTCGATACCCGGGCAGGCCAGGTGCTGACCCAGGCCGTCGGCGTCACGCCATACACCGGTGTTGTCCACCAGCAGCGCGTCTTTGATGCCGTACTGGGTGTAGTCCACCTCGGTCGGATTCTTCGCGTAGATAACCTGGATCAGGTTGCCGTTGGCGGTGATGGTGTTGTTGGCTTCGTCGATGGTGATGGTGCCGTTGAACGAACCGTGCACCGAATCGCGACGCAGCAGGCTGGCGCGCTTGGTCAGGTCGTTCTCGGCGCCTTTGCGCACCACGATGGCGCGCAGGCGCAGGCCGTCGCCACCACCGGTTTTCTCGATCAGGATGCGCGCCAGCAGACGGCCGATACGACCGAAGCCGTACAGGACCACGTCGGTGCCTTTGCGGGGCGAAGCGTTTTGCTGGCCAACCACGTCAGCCAGCTCTTCGCGAACGAATTGCTCGGCGGTGCGGCCATTGCCTTCGTTACGGAATTTGAACGCCAACTTGCCCAGGTCCACCGAAGCCGCGCCGAGCTTGAGCTCGCTCATGGCCTTGAGCAGTGGGAATGTTTCGTGGACGGAGAGTTCGCTATCGTCGGAAGAGCGATGGCGAGCAAAGCGGTGAGCTTTGAGAATCGCGATGACAGACTGGTTGATCAGGCTGCGGCCATAGATCGAACTCACCACATTGTTATTGCGGTAGAGCTGACCGATAAGCGGAATCATCGCTTCTGCGAGCGCTTCACGGTCGATCCATTCACCAAGACACTGGTCGGGCTTCTGAGTCACGGGAACCTTCCACATGTAGGGGCTGAAAAAAGGGGCTACATTATGCAGCCGAGTCCCCTGCGTAGCAATGCGCGCCTGTCGCGCGCAACGTAACAAAAACCCATCCGGAAAAAATACACCCCGCTCCAGCCCAGTAAATACGCGGCTTCCAGAAAGGCCTCATTTTGCGCGGTATCCCAGCGTTGTCTGTAACCCTCCGTAACACCACCCCGATTCGGCACTACATTTTCCGCCAAAAAACGCGTTTTTTTGTCATAACCACTACATTTTCCGCAACCGCGTAATAGACACATCAGCAACTGACAGCCGGTACGCCGGACCGCTACAATTACCGACTTTGTCGCAACGCTGGAGCTCAACCTTCCGTGCCCGTTCTGCGTCTACCGCAACTCCCTGCCGCCGCCGGCAAACAGCACTGGGGCAATCTGCCCGGTGCCGCCCTCAGCCTCGCCATTGCCGAGGCTGCCAGCGCCGCCAAGCGCTTCACCCTGCTGCTGACCGCCGACAGCCAAAGTGCCGAACGGCTGGAGCAGGAGCTGAGTTTCTTCGCCCCGGATTTGCCCGTGCTGCATTTCCCGGACTGGGAAACCCTGCCCTACGACCTGTTCTCGCCGCACCAGGACATCATCTCCCAGCGGATCGCCAGCCTGTACCGGCTGCCGGAGCTGGAGCATGGCGTGCTGGTGGTGCCGATCACCACCGCCCTGCATCGCCTGGCGCCGACCAAGTTCCTGCTGGGCAGCAGCCTGGTGCTGGACATCGGCCAGAAGCTGGATGTCGAACAGATGCGCACTCGCCTGGAAGCCAGCGGCTATCGCTGTGTCGACACGGTCTACGAGCACGGCGAGTTCGCGGTGCGCGGCGCCTTGATCGACCTGTTCCCGATGGGCAGCAAACTGCCTTATCGCATCGACCTGTTCGACGATGAAATCGAGACCCTGCGCACCTTCGATCCGGAAAACCAGCGCTCCATCGACAAGGTCGATTCGGTGCGCCTGCTGCCGGCGAAAGAATTCCCGCTGCAGAAAGAAGCCGTCACCCGCTTCAAGGCCCGTTTCCGCGAACGCTTCGACGTCGATTTCCGCCGCTGCCCGATCTTCCAGGACCTGAGCAGCGGGATCACCCCGGCCGGCATCGAGTATTACCTGCCGCTGTTCTTCGAAGACACTTCGACCCTGTTCGACTACCTGCCCCAGGACACCCAGGTGTTTTCCCTGCCGGGCATCGAGCAGGCGGCCGAGAACTTCTGGAACGACGTGCGCAACCGTTACGAAGAACGCCGCGTTGATCCGTCCCGTCCTTTATTGCCGCCCGCCGAGTTGTTCCTGCCGGTGGAAGACTGCTTCGCCCGCCTGAAAAGCTGGCCGCGGGTGGTCGCCAGCCAGCAGGACATCGAGGCTGGCGGCGGCCGCGAGCGCTTCCCGGCGCAGCCCCTGCCCAACCTCGCCATCGAAGCCAAGGCCAATCAGCCGCTGGCGGCCCTGGCGAATTTCCTCGATGAATTCTCCGGACGCGTGCTGTTCACCGCCGAATCCGCCGGGCGCCGCGAGGTGCTGCTGGAGTTGCTGGAGCGCCTGAAGCTGCGGCCGAAGACCGTCGACAGCTGGCCGGACTTCGTCGCGGGCAAGGATCGCCTGGCGATCACCATCGCACCGCTGGACGAAGGCTTGCTGCTGGACGATCCGGCCCTGGCGCTGGTGGCCGAAAGCCCGCTGTTCGGCCAGCGCGTGATGCAGCGTCGGCGCCGGGAAAAACGCGCCGACGCCAACAACGATGCGGTGATCAAGAACCTCACCGAGCTGCGCGAAGGCGCGCCGGTGGTGCATATCGATCACGGCGTGGGCCGCTACCTGGGCCTGGCCACCCTGGAAATCGACAACCAGGCCGCGGAATTCCTCACCCTCGAATACGCCGAGGGCGCCAAGCTCTATGTGCCGGTGGCCAACCTGCACCTGATCGCCCGCTACACCGGTAGCGACGACGCCCTGGCGCCGCTGCACCGCCTGGGTTCGGAAACCTGGCAGAAAGCCAAGCGCAAGGCCGCCGAACAGGTGCGCGATGTCGCCGCCGAACTGCTGGACATCTACGCTCGCCGCGCGGCCCGCGAAGGCTATGCCTTTGCCGATCCAAAAGCCGACTACGCCACCTTCAGCGCCGGCTTCCCGTTCGAAGAAACCCCCGACCAGCAAACCACCATCGAAGCGGTGCGCGAGGACATGCTCGCGGCCAAGCCTATGGACCGCCTGGTCTGCGGCGACGTCGGCTTCGGCAAGACCGAAGTGGCGATGCGCGCCGCGTTCATCGCCGTGCATGGCGGCAAGCAAGTGGCGATCCTGGTGCCCACCACCCTGCTCGCCCAGCAGCACTACAACAGCTTCCGCGACCGCTTCGCCGACTGGCCAGTGACCGTGGAAGTGATGAGCCGCTTCAAGTCCGCCAAGGAAGTGAATGCCGCGGTGGCCGACCTGGCCGAAGGCAAGATCGACATCGTCATCGGCACCCACAAGCTGCTGCAGGACGATGTGAAGATCAAGAACCTCGGGCTGGTGATCATCGACGAAGAGCATCGATTCGGCGTGCGCCAGAAAGAACAGCTCAAGGCCCTGCGCAGCGAAGTCGACATCCTGACCCTGACCGCCACACCGATTCCGCGCACACTGAATATGGCGGTGTCGGGCATGCGCGACCTGTCGATCATCGCCACGCCACCGGCCCGGCGCCTGTCGGTGCGCACCTTCGTCATGGAGCAGAACAAGAGCACGGTCAAAGAGGCCCTGCTGCGCGAGCTGCTGCGTGGCGGCCAGGTCTATTACCTGCACAACGACGTGAAGACCATCGAGAAATGCGCCGCCGACCTCGCCGAACTGGTGCCGGAAGCGCGCATCGGCATCGGCCATGGGCAGATGCGCGAACGCGAACTCGAACAGGTGATGAGCGACTTCTACCACAAGCGCTTCAACGTGCTGATCGCCTCGACCATCATCGAGACCGGCATCGACGTGCCGAGTGCCAACACCATCATCATCGAGCGCGCCGACAAGTTCGGCCTGGCCCAGCTGCACCAGTTGCGCGGCCGGGTCGGTCGCAGCCACCACCAGGCCTACGCCTACCTGCTGACGCCACCGCGCCAGCAGATCACCCCGGACGCGGAAAAGCGCCTGGAGGCGATCGCCAACACCCAGGACCTCGGCGCCGGCTTCGTGCTCGCCACCAACGACCTGGAGATCCGCGGTGCCGGCGAACTGCTGGGGGATGGCCAAAGCGGGCAGATCCAGGCGGTGGGCTTCACCCTTTATATGGAAATGCTCGAGCGCGCGGTGAAAGCCATCCGCAAGGGCGAGCAACCGAACCTCGACCAGCCCCTGGGCGGCGGTCCGGAAATCAACCTGCGCCTGCCAGCGCTGATTCCCGAAGACTACCTGCCGGATGTGCACGCGCGACTGATCCTCTACAAGCGCATCGCCTCGGCCACCGACGAGGACGGCCTGAAGGACCTGCAGGTGGAGATGATCGACCGCTTCGGCCTGCTGCCGGAACCGACCAAGAACCTGGTACGCCTGACCCTGCTGAAACTGCAGGCCGAGCAACTGGGCATCAAGAAGGTCGACGGCGGCCCGCAGGGCGGTCGTCTCGAGTTCGCCGCCGATACCCCGGTGGACCCGCTGGCGCTGATCAAACTCATCCAGGGCCAACCCAATCGCTACAAATTTGAAGGCGCCACGCTGTTCAAATTCATGGTGCCGATGGAACGTCCGGAAGAACGCTTCAACACATTGGAGGCGCTGTTCGAGCGCCTCACCCCGAAAACTGCTTGAAGGACGCCCCATGCGCCTGTTTCGCTCACTGACCTTGCTCCTGACCCTGGTCGCTCCCTCGGCGTTTGCCGACATGTATCAGGTCGAAATGATTCTGGTCCGGCAGAACGCGGTTCCCGCCATCGTCAGCCGCGCCGCCCCCGAAGACTGGGCCACCGGCGCCCAGCGCCTGGGCGCCGACAGCCAGCGCACCCCGGCGCTGGGCGGCGTGGTCGAGAAACTCACCGCCAGCGGCGACTACAGCGTGCTGATGCACAAGGCCTGGCAACAGGCGCTGGGCGAAAACCCGGTGAAAGTCGCGGTCAGCGAGGGCCAGGAACAGTTCGGCCAGTTCCCGATCGAGGGCACCCTGACCCTCAAGCTCGGGCGCTTCACCGATGTGGATGCGCAGTTCTGGGTCAACCGGATCGACAGCAACGGCCTGGTGACCGCCAGCGAACGCCTGAAACAGGAAAGCCACACCAAGAACGGCCAGCTCAACTACCTCGACAACGGTCACCTGGCCCTGCTGATCAAGATCACCTCGCTGTCGGCCCCCGCGCCGCGCGAGGCGCCGCCTGAAATCGTGGACTGACAGAAGTCCCTATGCCCCCGACCCTGACCAAACCCCTGGCACCTTCCTGGGTCAGCCGATTCAAGGAACAAGCCCTGGAGCGTGGCCGCCGCTACGCCCTGGAGAACCGCGTCAGGATCGTCCAGGCCGGCGACAGCGTCATCACCGCCAGTTGCGAAGGTTCGGGGGGCAACGTCTATCGACAGACCATCAGCCTGCGCGAGTCGGCCAGGAACACCTTGCTGATGGTCGAAGCCTCCTGCACCTGCCCGGTGCGCAGCAATTGCAAACACATCGCCGCGGTACTGCTGAAAATCGAGGAGACCCTGTCCTATCCGGCGGCGGCGAAAGACGCCGAGCTGCTGGAAAAACTCCAGGCCGTCCTGGAAAACCGTAGCCCCGCCCCGCTGCCGCAACAGATCGTCGACAACGTGCAGCCAGTGCCCCGGCTGTGGCTGGCCAGTATCGAGTTCAGCGCCTTCGAACCGCGCAACGGCAAGATGCAGCGCTACATCCAGCACCGTGCCGCGCTGTCGTTCAGCTACCTGGAGGAATACGTCAGCGGCCAGAAAAACGCCGACGTGGTGATTCGCCAGGAACACCAGACCCTGCGCATCAAGCGCCAGCCGGAAGTCGAACAACGCTATCGCGAACAGCTGCGGGCGCTGGGTTTCAAGATCGCCACCCGGCAAAGCAAGGCCCTGCCGGAAAGCGCCGGCGAGCTGTATGAAATGGTCAACGACAGCGCCTGGCTGACCTTTACCCTCAACGAACTGCCCAAGCTGCGCACCCAGGGCTGGGAGCTGCAGATCGACGACGACTTCGGCTTCGACCTGACCGCCGTGGACGACTGGTACGCCACGGTGGACGAAGCGCCGGGGCGCGACTGGTTCGACCTGGAACTGGGCATCATCGTCAACGGCGAGCGCCTGAGCTTGCTGCCGATCCTGCTCAACCTGATGCGCTCCCACACCGAGATCCTCAACCCGGAACGCCTGGCCAGACGCCGGGATGACGAGCTGATCCTGGTGAACATTCCCGGGCGCCCCAACTCGCCCAACGGCCCCCTGCAAGTGGCGCTGCCCTATGGCCGGCTGAAGCCGGTGCTGGCCACCCTGGGCGAGTTCTATCTACAGGAACCCGGCGAAACCACACTGCGCCTGAGCAGTGCCGACGCGACCCGCCTCAATCCGCTGGAAGACCTGCCCCTGCTCTGGGAAGGCGGCGAACACATCCGCTCCTTCGCCCAGCGGCTGCGCGACATCAAGGACTACTCGGCCCCCGCGCCGGAGGGCCTGAACGCCACGCTGCGCCCCTATCAGCTCGAAGGCCTGAGCTGGATGCAGTCCCTGCGCCAGCTGGAAGTCGGTGGCATTCTGGCCGACGACATGGGCCTGGGCAAAACCCTGCAGACCCTGGCCCATGTGCTCAGCGAAAAGAACGCCGGGCGCCTGGACCGGCCGTGCATGGTGGTGATGCCCACCAGCCTGATCCCCAACTGGCTCGACGAGGCGGCGCACTTCACGCCGCAACTCAAAGTCCTGGCCCTGTATGGCGCCGGCCGCCATAAGCACTTCGCCCGGCTGAGCGATTACGACCTGATCCTGACCACCTACGCGCTGCTGCCCAAGGATGTCGAGCAACTCGCTGCCCTGCCCCTGCATGTCCTGGTGCTGGATGAGGCGCAATACATCAAGAACCCGTCGAGCAAGGCGGCCCAGGCTGCGCGCGCGCTCAATGCCCGGCAGCGCCTGTGCCTGAGCGGCACGCCACTGGAGAATCACCTGGGCGAGCTGTGGTCGCTGTTCCATTTCCTGCTGCCCGGCTGGCTGGGGGACGTGAAGAGCTTCAATCGCGACTACCGCGTGCCGATCGAAAGGCACGCCAGCGAAGTGCGCCTGCAGCACCTCAATGGGCGGATCAAGCCCTTCCTGCTGCGCCGCACCAAGGAACAGGTGGCCACCGAACTGCCGCCCAAGACCGAGATCATCCATTGGGTGGAGCTCAATGAAGCCCAGCGCGATGTGTACGAAACCATGCGCCTGGCCATGGACAAGAAAATCCGCGACGAGATCACCCGCAAGGGCGTGGCCCGCAGCCAGATCATCATTCTTGAAGCGTTGCTGAAACTGCGCCAGGTGTGCTGCGACCTGCGCCTGGTCAACGAAGACGCGGTGCCGGCGCGAGGCAGTTCCTCCGGCAAGCTCGACAGCCTGATGGAGATGCTCGAGGAACTGTTCGACGAGGGTCGGCGCATCCTGCTGTTCTCGCAATTCACCTCGATGCTGAGCCTGATCGAAGCCGAACTGAAGCGCCGCAATGTCGCCTACGCCCTGCTGACCGGACAGACCCGCGATCGTCGCACGCCGGTCAGGGACTTCCAGGGCGGCAAGCTGCAGATCTTCCTGATCAGCCTGAAAGCCGGCGGCGTCGGCCTCAACCTGACCGAAGCCGACACCGTGATCCACTACGACCCCTGGTGGAACCCGGCCACGGAAAACCAGGCCACCGACCGCGCCTATCGGATTGGCCAGGAGAAGCCGGTGTTCGTCTACAAGCTGATTGCCCGCGGCACGGTGGAAGAGAAAATCCAGCACCTGCAGCAGGAGAAGTCCGACCTGGCCGCGGGCGTACTGGATGGGCGCAAGGCCGGGGACTGGAAGCTGCAGAGCGAAGACATCGAAGCCCTCTTCGCCCCGCTGCCCGACAAGAAAGGCGGACGCTGATCTGGAGCCGCTGGCGCGCCTGCGATCGGCTGCGCAGCAGACATAAAGCCTCACAATGTTTCAGTAATATCGCAGGCTCAGGTTTTACGAGCGCTGCGCGCTCGATCGCAGCCTGCGGCAGCGGCTACAGGTTTGCCGCGAGGACCCGCGCCAGCGTCGCCTGCACCTTGCCCATGCCGTCCTGCAACGCCTGCTCGATCTCGGCCATGGTAATCACCGCAGCGGACTTGCCCGCCGCCGGGTTCACCACCAGCGCCAGGCAGGCGTAATCCAGCTCCAGCTCCCGGGCCAGCGCCGCTTCCGGCATGCCGGTCATACCGACGATGTCGCAGCCGTCACGTTCCAGGCGGGCGATCTCCGCCACGGTTTCCAGGCGCGGGCCCTGGGTGCAGGCGTACACGCCCTGACTGCTGAATTCGCAGCCTTCGGCGGCCAGCGCGGCAATCAATTGCTGGCGCAGCGACTCGCTGTAGGGATAGCTGAAGTCGATATGGGTGACCTGCTCCAGGTCGTCGGCAAAATAGGTGTGCTCACGACCGCTGGTGTAGTCGATCAGCTGATGCGGCACGCAGAAATGCCCGGAGCCCATCGCCGGATGAATGCCACCCACCACGTTGACCGCCAGAATCGCCTCGGCGCCAGCCTGCTTCAGCGCCCAGAGATTGGCCCGATAGTTCACCTGATGCGGCGGGAAGCGATGCGGATGGCCGTGACGCGCCAGAAACAGCACCTCGCGACCGGCGTATTCACCCTTCTGGATATCCGCCGACGGAGCGCCATAGGGCGTATCCAGGGGCAAGGATTGGTGAATGCTCAAGCCTTCGAGCCGGGTCAGGCCGGTACCGCCGATAATCGCGTAGACCGTCATCGCAACAACCCTTAATCGATCAGTTGGGCATCTTTGAGTGCGCCGAGCGCCGTCAGCCAACGCGGATCCTGACGATAGTCGGTGCAGGCAAACGCCTGGCCACGCATCCGCGCAATACGCGCCGACGGCGTCACTTTCAGACGCTGGGCCGCGCTCAGGGCCAGCTCGGCCGCCGCCCGGTCGTTGCACACCAGGCCCATGTCGCAACCAGCCGACAGCGCCGCTTCGATCCGGCTCGCGGCATCGCCCACCACATGAGCACCGGCCATCGACAGGTCGTCACTGAAGATGACACCGTCGAACTGCAATTCACCGCGCAGGATCTCCTGCAACCAACGACGGGAGAACCCGGCTGGCTGGGCATCGACCTGAGGGTAGATGACGTGGGCCGGCATCACCGCCGCCAGCTGCTTGCTCAGGCGCGCGAAAGGCACCAGGTCCTTGGCGCGAATCTCATCGAGGCTGCGCTCGTCATTGGGGATCGCCACGTGGGAGTCCGCCTCGGCCCAGCCGTGCCCGGGGAAATGCTTGCCCGTGGCCGCCATGCCGGCGCTGTTCATGCCACGGATAAAGGCGCCTGCCAGCAAGGCGGCGCGCTCGGGGTCGCCCTCGAAGGAACGGGTGCCCACCACGGCGCTGCGCTGATGATCGAGGTCCAGCACCGGCGCGAAGCTCAGGTCCAGGCCGACGGCCAGCACTTCGGTGGCCATGATCCAGCCGCACTGCTCGGCCAGGTACTCGGCATTCGGATTGTCGGCGATGGCACGCATGGCCGGCAGCCGCACGAAGCCCTGGCGCAGGCGTTGCACGCGACCGCCCTCCTGGTCCACCGCCAGCAGCAGGTCCGGGCGAATCGCCCGGATGGACGCGCTCAGCTCACGCACCTGCCGCGGATGCTCGATATTGCGGGCAAAGATGATCAGCCCGCCCACTTCGGGCTGGCGCAGGAGTTGGCGATCTTCAGCCGTCAGCCAGGTACCGGCGACATCCACCATCAAGGAGCCTTGCAGGCCTGTGGTCATAGCAATTCCTTAGTAACGAAGTACGCGCACGGCACCGCAAAGGGTGCTGGCGTGGCGCGGACGCACGAGTCCATTGCCGGCGGCAAGGCCCGGCAAGCGACGATCGGCGAAAGGTGTGAAGAGAGGTAGGAAACGAGAGTCGACATGGGCGGCTAGCTTAGCGGATGTAAGCTGCCGCGCCCACCCGGACGGTCAGGCCTTGGCGACCGCCGGAGTCGATTTGCTGCGCGGCTTGAGCTGCGCCGTGGCCATGGCATCGTCGGTGACGCCGGTTTCGGCGCGCATGCCGGCCGCGAGGAACGGCACCATCAGACGCATTACCTGCTCGATCGAGGTATTGACCCCAAAGTCGGTCTCGGCAATCGCACGCAAGGCCTTGATCCCCGACATGCTGAAAGCCGCCGCTCCCAGCATGAAGTGCACACGCCAGAACAGTTCGATCGGTGGGATACGCGGCGCGGCTTCGTTGACCAGCAGCATGTAGCGGCGGAATACCTTGCCGTACATGTCTTCCAGGTAACGCCGCAGGTGCCCCTGGCTCTGGCTGAAGGCCAGGCCCAGAAGGCGCATGAAAATGGACAGGTCGTTGCCGCTGCGAGGCTGGACCACCAAAGCCTGCTCGACGAGGATTTCCAGCAGCTCTTCGAGGCTTGGCTTGCTGTCCGGCTTGGCCGAGCGCCGCTCCAGCTCACGGTCGAGGCTGATGCAGAACGGCCCGAGGAAGCGCGAGAACACCGCCTGGATCAGGGCCTTTTTGGAACCGAAATGATAATTCACCGCCGCCAGGTTGACCCCGGCCTTGCTGGTGATCAGCCGCAATGAGGTTTCGGCAAAACCTTTTTCCGCGAACAACTGCTCGGCAGCATCGAGAATGCGTTCAACGGTTTCCGACTGGGCCATGGCTACTCCGCCTGACAAACACTTGTTTGAAACATACGTTTCAGCCCCAGCCTTGTCAAGCCTGCCTGTCCGTTCTGCGGCCGGTCAGTCAGCTATTTAATCATACCTGCCGCTTCCTGTAGCCAGCCACGCGACACCAGGCATGCGCAGCGGCGACCCGACCGTCCAGCGGCGATTGGAAAAAGGAGGATTGCCAAGCGGCATTCACTGTATATAATTCCAGTCACTGTATAAAAAGACAGAGCGATCGACATGCTAAAACTGACGCCACGCCAAGCTGAGATTCTGGCTTTTATCAAACGCTGCCTCGAAGACAACGGCTACCCACCGACCCGTGCGGAAATCGCCCAGGAACTGGGCTTCAAGTCGCCCAACGCCGCCGAAGAACACCTCAAGGCGCTGGCCCGCAAGGGCGCAATCGAAATGACTCCAGGCGCCTCCCGCGGCATTCGCATCCCGGGGTTCGAGGCCAAGCCCGACGACTCCAGCCTGCCCATCATCGGCCGGGTTGCCGCCGGCGCTCCGATTCTCGCCGAACAGCACATCGAAGAGTCCTGCAACATCAATCCGGCCTTCTTCCATCCTCGTGCGGACTACCTGCTGCGGGTTCACGGCATGAGCATGAAGGACATCGGCATTTTCGATGGCGACCTGCTGGCCGTGCATACCACTCGCGAGGCCCGCAACGGCCAGGTCGTCGTCGCCCGCATTGGCGACGACGTCACCGTGAAACGCTTCAAGCGCGAAGGCAGCAAAGTCTGGCTGATTGCCGAAAACCCTGAGTTCGCCCCTATCGAAGTCAACCTGAAAGATCAGGACCTGGTGATCGAAGGCTTGAGTGTCGGCGTCATTCGCCGCTAAAGGAGGCTGTATGCAGTTCCCTCACACACCACAGCATGCACAACTGCCACTGTTCGAAGCGTTCATGGCCCCACCCCTGGCGCCTATCCTCAAAGAGGTCGTCGAATCGCCCTGGAGCAACGAACCGGAAGCCTTCAGTGAACTGTCGTTACGCGGTGCCGCCGGGAACTGCCTGAGCCTGCTGGCGCCCATCCTCAGGGAACTGAGCCAGGACCAGGATGCGCGCTGGCTGACATTGATTGCCCCGCCGGCCAGCCTGACCCAGGCCTGGTTGCGGGATGCCGGCCTGAACCGCGAACGGATTCTGCTGCTGCACCCGCGCGGCGCCCAAAGCGCGCAACAGCTGGCTTGCGAGGCTCTGCGCCTGGGACGCAGCCACACCGTTGTCAGCTGGCTCAACCCGTTGAACAGCAGCGCCCGTCAACAGCTTATCAGCGCAGCCCGCACGGGCGACGCACAAAGCCTGAATATTCGTCTGGGCTGACCGCTAGAAGCGTCGATGGACACGCTTGAATGACACAAGGCTTCTCCAGGATTGAGAAGCCGAAAGGAGGCGACGAACGACAGCAAAAAAACCGACAAACGGACTCAGTGAAGAATCCGTGGTCCCTCTTCTTTCTCCAATTCGCCTTCAACCAGGCGACCCGCCATCTGCACACCCACGCTCAACATGGCCTTGGCCACCTCGACATGCTGGCCTTGCAAGAAGGCTTTGGCATCTTCTGAAAAGTCCAGAGTGACCAGAGAACCCTCGTCCTCGGCCCTGCGCAGCTCGATACGACCGTCTGGCAATTCGACAATTTCTAGAAAGGACGTTGGCATAAAGGTCTGTTCTCCACGAAAGGCCGGGATTATATCAGTCATCACCCCGACCTCGCGCGGGCCCAAACGGTTTTCTTTATTGGCCTGGCGTTACAAACAGGCATTTGCCATCAGAAATTCGGTTTGTAATCAAAACTCGCGGCGGCTTCCTTATCGGAAAACGGCGTAATAGCCTGCTTCTTGTTGATGACCGTGTTAACCATCGAACTGGGGAACATCTGGATGCAGTTATTGAACTCCTCTACGGTCCGGTTGAAGACCGTAACGGCGGCTGCAATGTTCGCCTGCTGTTCGACGATTTCCTTCATCAATCCACTGACGATTCCCGCCGCCTTGAGTTCCGGATAGGCCTCAAAGGCCATGTTCAGCCCCCCCACCAGTTCCCTAGTGGCCATCTGCGTCGACTTCAGCGCCTCACCACTGGCCGCCTCAGGCAACCTTCCGAGGGCCGAACGCAGGCCCACCACTTTTTCCAGCACGTTGCTTTCATAGATCTTGAAGCTGGAAGCCTGCTCCTCCAGGGCATCCAGCACCTTGATCTTCTGCCGCTCATACACGAGCACATCGGCCCATGCGCGCTGAGCGCGGTTCCCTGCGCCGACAATCTTGTTGTAGTAATACCAGAGGAGCCAGGCCACCAGTATCGCTGTAAGAAGGATGATCATTTACTGCTCCATATCCTGCGTTCTTTTCTTCGGTAGATTGAAATTGTCGTCATGCAACTCGGCAAGCTGGTGCAACAGCTCCAGCACCGGCCTCAGGCGCGGCATCGTCGCCCCCTGCATCAAGCCGGCATGAAAGGCGACCGGCTCCGCAAGGCTTACCGCCGAGGTAGCGATGCCGGCCACATCATCATTGTTGAAGCTCACGCATAGGCGACTCTGGGAGGAAAACTCGAAACTGACGTCTTTCAGCTCCTTGGCAATCTGCAGCAACTTGAGCACGGTGACCGGCGTGGCGAAAGTCGCGCAGGCCATCTCCGTCGCGCCAGTCAGGGTGAAGACAGAGTTGAATTCCCGGGTCGTGGTCTTGTAGAGATGCTCGCGATCCATGGCTCGATGCTTGTCACCACGAACGGCAACCTCGGCCGTCCAGGGAAAATCGAACACCAGGCTATAGCGGTCATACCCAACATAGCGGGTTCTGGTTTCCCTTCGAGAACCGCCCTTGCCATCGGAAACCGATACTTCGTAGGTTTCCATATCGACGTAATGCAGATGGTGGAAAGCGTAAGGCAGATCGTGCACCGCACCGTTATAAACGCCCACCAGCGTGTTCTTGAGCTCACGGGAATAGTTACCCCGACGAAAGTGCGCAAACTCATTCATCATCACGGCCAGGGTGAAAATCCCCGAAGCCGATGCATCACCTACGCCAGCGCTGAGCAGAGCCGCTTTGCGAATGATCTTCTGCGATAGCGCCTTCACCACATCCGGATGAATGAAGTGATTGGCGCCGCGTCGGCGCATCAGATAGATCCCGGGAATCAGCAACGGCCAGACCAGTATTCCGACAATGCACAGGCACCAGGCCAGTTTTTTTGAATTGGGATCTGAACGACTAAGGACAATAGGTTCGGGAAAATCGCGAATCTGCTCCACCGCCTTGAGCAGATCCCGGGACGAAGCGGCCGCGTCCGCCAGACGATCGACACGATCGAACAGCGCAGGCAGCGCATTCGTCTCTGTAGCTGAAGCCATTACTCATCCTTGAATGATTGGTCGTACTCGAAGATATCCGCTAGCGGCGGCTCAACACTCATTCAGGCCGTCACGGAAGCGAATCGCCAAAGCCTTGAGGTTCTGACGCCATTGCTCCAGCTCTTCCCGGCTCAGCTGCGGTGCCTGCTCTTCTTCATCGAGGTTCACTGCGACAATCAACGGCTGGGTGACATCGCCCTTGGGTTTATGCGGCACCCGCGGTGGCTGGAACATCGCCGAATGGGCAGCCAGCAGCTTCGCCAGCCAGGTCTCCGGGTTATGGGCCAGTTCCACCAGCTCGGCCAGCTCGGGGATGGCGATGCTTTCCATCACCTCACGGGTGAGCAGCAGCTCCGCGCGGGGCGCATTGGCCTGTGGGAGGCGATAGAAGCCGGCGATTTCATGGCACAAGCCAAGTAGCGCGCCATACAGATGAAACAACACCGACTCGCGCCCTGCCTGCACCAGCGCCTGCGCATTCATTGCCCCGCCCGCTTCGGCTCGCGCCAAGGCTTCCAGCGACAGACCGGCGAAGTAAATTTTCTGGTTGGTGCGGGTATAGAGTTCGTGGGCCATGACGGCAATCTCCACAACGAATAGATAACAGCAGGCTGGCCGTACAGTGTCGTGGAACACTCCAGCCCACCGCAAGCCCAAAAGAAAGGCCGCGTACCCTTGAGAGGTTTACGCGGCCTTTTCAGAAGCGTCCGATGCGGACTTTAACGCTTGTCTTCGACTTTCCAGCTACCGCCGTCGTAGAACGCACGCCAGCCGGTCGGCTTGCCGTCGACTTCGGTCTGCACGTACTGCTCCTTGGTCTTGCGGCTGTAGCGGATCACCGCCGGGCGACCGTCCGGGTCCTTCTTCGGCGCTTCGCAGAGGAAGTGATACTTCGGATCGATCTCGTCCTTGTGCGGGATCAGCTCGAGCACCAGCGGTGCGCGGGTTTCACGGTTTTTCGGGAACTGGCTGGCCGCCAGGAACAGACCCGATGCCCCGTCGCGCAGGATGTAGGTGTCGTTGACCTTCTCGCATTTCAGCTCGGGCATCTTCACCGGATCCATCTTCGGTGGTGCCGCGTCACCGCTCTTGAGCAGCTTGCGGGTGTTCTTGCAGGTCGGATTGGTGCACCCGAAGAACTTGCCGAAACGGCCGGTCTTGAGCTGCATCTCACTGCCGCACTTGTCGCATTCCAGGCTCGGACCTTCGTAGCCCTTGATGCGGTAGCTGCCCTCTTCGATCTCATAGCCCGCGCAATCCGGGTTGTTACCACAGATGTGCAGCTTGCGTTTCTCGTCCAGCAGATAGGCGTCCATCGCCGTACTGCAGATCGGGCAACGGTGCTTGCCGCGCAGTACCAGCGATTCGGATTCACCCTCGTCGTCCGCGGCGATCTCATCGCCCGGCACCAGGTTGACGGTAGCCTTGCAGCGTTCTTTCGGCGGCAGGCTGTAACCCGAACAACCGAGGAATACACCAGTCGACGCGGTGCGAATCTGCATCGGGCGACCACAGGTGAGGCATGGGATATCGGTCATCACCGGCTGGTTGGCGCGCATACCGCTGTCGCTGCCTTCGGCCACTTCGAGCTTCTTCTTGAAGTCGCCGTAGAACTCGTCGAGGACGTTTTTCCAGTCGCGCTCGCCCTGGGCCACATCATCGAGGTGCTCTTCCATACCGGCGGTGAAGCCGTAGTCCATCAGGTTGGAGAAGCTCTCGGACAGACGCTCGGTGACGATGTCGCCCATCTTTTCCGAATAGAAACGACGGTTGTGCAGCGCCACGTAGCCACGGTCCTGAATCGTGGAAATGATCGCCGCGTAGGTCGAAGGACGACCGATGCCACGCTTTTCCATTTCCTTGACCAGGCTGGCCTCGGAGTAACGCGCCGGCGGCTTGGTGAAGTGCTGGCTCGGGTCGAGCTTGATCAGCTTCAGCACATCGCCCTGCGCCATGTCCGGCAGGACATCGTCGTCGCCCGGCTTGCTCATCTGCGGCATGACACGGGTATAGCCGTCGAACTTGAGGATACGACCCTTGGCTCGCAGCTCGAAGCCACCAGCGGCGACGCTGACGGTGGTCGACAGGTATTGCGCCGGCAGCATCTGGCAGGCCACGAACTGGCGCCAGATCAGCTCGTAGAGGCGCTCGGCGTCACGTTCCATGCCCGACAGCTTGCTTGGATGGGTATTCACATCGGACGGACGAATCGCTTCGTGCGCCTCCTGGGCCCCTTCCTTGCTGCTGTAGAAGTTCGGCGAGGACGGCAGGTATTTGTTGCCGAACTCTTCTTCGATATAGGTCCGCGCCATCGTCAGGGCATCAGCCGAGAGGTTGGTCGAGTCGGTACGCATATAAGTGATGTAGCCGGCTTCATACAGACGCTGGGCCATCATCATGGTTTTCTTCACCCCGAAGCCCAGGCGGTTGCTCGCGGCCTGCTGCAGGGTGGACGTAATGAACGGGGCCGACGGCTTGCTGCTGGTCGGTTTGTCTTCGCGCTTGGCGATGGTGTAGGTCGACGCCTTGAGCTTCTCCAGTGCCGCCATGGCCTGGGCTTCGTTCAGCGGCTTGAAGGCCTCGCCGTTTTCCCGCGCCACTTCGAAGCGCACATTGGCGCCCTTGGCGGTGCCGAGGTCGGCATGAACTTCCCAGTACTCTTCAGGGATGAAGGCACGAATTTCGCGCTCGCGCTCCACCACCAGCTTCACCGCCACCGATTGCACACGACCGGCAGACAGGCCACGGGCGATTTTGGCCCACAGCAACGGCGAAACCATGTAACCCACCACGCGGTCGAGGAAGCGACGCGCCTGCTGGGCGTTGACCCGATCGATATCCAGCTCGCCCGGCTGGGAGAAGGCTTCCTGGATCGCCTTCTTGGTGATTTCGTTGAACACCACGCGCTTGTAGCGGCTGTCATCCCCACCAATGGCTTCCCGCAGGTGCCAGGCAATGGCCTCCCCTTCGCGGTCCAAGTCCGTTGCGAGATAGATGGTGTCGGCATCCTTGGCGAGCCGGCGCAGCTCTTCGATGACTTTTTCCTTGCCAGGAAGGATCTCGTACTTGGCTTTCCAGCCGTGGTCCGGATCGACTCCCATGCGCGAGACCAGCTGCTTGCGCGCCTTCTCCTTGGCCGACAGCGCCGGTGCTTCACCAGCAGCCGCCTTGCCACGCTTGGCGGCAGGCTCTTTGGCGGCGCTCGCCGAACCACTGGTGGGCAGGTCTCGGATATGGCCGATACTCGACTTCACCACGTATTGGTTACCCAAGTACTTGTTGATGGTCTTGGCCTTAGCCGGGGATTCCACAATGACCAGCGATTTGCCCATGGATCGGAAAATTCCTGAATTCGAGAAGTGAGAGGCGGTTGGCGCCTGACGCGGCACCGCTATATATAGTGGCAACAAGGTGAGGTCAAGCGCAGGGTTCTGCGCGACCTCAGCTTAAGGCTGCGAAAAAAGACTGGGTTCGGCCTGCACCAAAGCAAAGCGTGGCACCTGCTCGCCGTCAACCTCGACCGACTCCAGGAACATGCTCAAGGGGCGCACCCAAAAGCCGTAATCGCCATACAGGGCTTGATAGAACACTACTTCCTCTTCCGTCTCGGAATGCCGCGCCACGCTGAAAACGCGGTACTGCGGTCCCTTGTAATGCTGATAGAGCCCGGGTTGTAATTGCATGTTCTGGCCCTCGTGCAAAATAAAAAATATAAATCTTCAGAAAAACAAAAACCGGGGCACTGGGCCCCGGCTTCCATCAACGCAACGCTTAAACGCGTTCGAAGACGGTGGCAATGCCCTGGCCAAGGCCAATGCACATGGTGGACACGCCAAAGGTGCCGCCATTCTGCTTCATGACATTGAGCAAGGTGCCGGAGATACGCGCACCGGAACAGCCGAACGGGTGACCCAGGGCGATCGCGCCGCCGTGCAGGTTAACCTTCTCGTTCATCTTGTCGAGCACTTTCAAATCTTTCAGCACCGGCAGAGCCTGCGCCGCGAAAGCTTCGTTGAGCTCGAAGAAGTCGATATCGGCAATTCCCAGGCCCGCGCGCTTCAGTGCTTTCTGCGTGGCCGGTACTGGACCATAGCCCATGATCGCCGGATCCACACCCGCCACCGCCATCGAGCGGATCACCGCCAGCGGCTGGATGCCCAGGTCCTGGGCACGCTGCGCCGACATCACGATCATGCACGAAGCACCGTCGGTGATCTGCGACGAAGTACCGGCCGTCACGGTGCCGCCCTTTGGATTGAAGGCCGGCTTGAGGGCCGCCAGGCTTTCCAGGGTGGTCTCGGGACGAATGGTCTCGTCGTAGTCGAACAGTTTCAGGAAACCGTTCTCGTCGTAACCCTGCATCGGGATGATTTCGTCCTTGAACTTGCCTTCCACGGTCGCCTTGTGGGCGAGTTGGTGGGAGCGCAGGCCGAAGGCATCCTGTTGCTCACGGGTAATGCCGTGCATCTTGCCGAGCATCTCGGCGGTCAGGCCCATCATGCCCGAGGCTTTCGCCGCGTACAGGGACATGTGCGGGTTCGGGTCGACGCCATGCATCATGCTCACGTGGCCCATATGCTCGACGCCACCCACCACGAAGACGTCACCGTTGCCGGTCATGATCGCCTGGGCGGCGGTGTGCAGCGCGCTCATCGACGAGCCACACAGTCGGCTGACGGTCTGGCCGGCCGAGGTGTGCGGGATCTGGGTCATCAGCGACGCCATGCGCGCGATGTTCCAGCCCTGCTCCAGGGTCTGGTTCACACAGCCCCAGATCACGTCTTCGACTTCCGCCGGATCGACCTTGGCGTTGCGTTCCAGCAATTTGCTGATCAGGTGCGCCGACATGTCTTCGGCGCGGGTGTTGCGGTGCATGCCGCCCTTGGAGCGGCCCATCGGAGTACGACCGAAGTCGACAATCACGACGTCTCTAGGATTCAAGCTCATATATTCACTCTCGCTCTAGTAGGGGGCGCTTAACCGAAGAAGCTCTGGCCGTTCTTGGCCATCTCGCGCAGCTTCGCGGTCGGGTGGTACAGCGCGCCCAGATCGGCGTACTGGTCGGCCAGGGCAACGAACTCGGCAACACCGATCGAGTCGATGTAGCGCAGCGCGCCGCCACGGAATGGAGGGAAACCAATACCGTACACCAGGCCCATGTCGGCTTCGGCCGCGGTTTCGACGATGCCGTCTTCCAGGCAACGAACGGTTTCCAGGCACAGCGGGATCATCATCCAGTTGACGATATCCTCGTCAGTGACTTCACGCTGCTCGTACACGATAGGCTTGAGCACTTCCAGCACCGACGGGTCGGCCACTTTCTTCTGCTTGCCTTTCTTGTCGGCCTCGTAGGCGTAGAAACCCTTGCCGTTCTTCTGACCCAGGCGCTTGGCTTCGTAGAGCACATCGATAGCCGAACGGCGGTCGTCTTTCATGCGATCGGGGAAACCTTCGGCCATCACGTCACGACCGTGGTGACCGGTGTCGATACCGACCACGTCCATCAGGTACGCCGGGCCCATCGGCCAGCCGAATTTTTCCATGACCTTGTCGATGCGCACGAAGTCCACGCCGGCGCTGACCAGCTTGGCGAAACCGCCGAAGTACGGAAACAGCACGCGGTTGACCAGGAAGCCCGGGCAGTCGTTGACCACGATCGGGTTCTTGCCCATTTTCTTGGCGTAGGCAACGGTGGTGGCCACGGCCAGCTCGCTGGACTTCTCGCCACGGATGACTTCGACCAGCGGCATCATGTGCACCGGGTTGAAGAAGTGCATGCCGACGAAGTTTTCCGGACGCTTGAGGGCCTTGGCCAGCAGGCTGATGGAAATGGTCGAGGTGTTCGAAGCGAGGATAGTGTCCTCCTTGACCTGGTCTTCGACTTCGGCCAGAACCGCTTGCTTGACCTTAGGGTTCTCGACGACCGCTTCGACCACCAGGTCGACGTGGCCGAAGTCACCGTAGGACAGCGTTGGGCGAATGCCGTTGAGCACTTCGGCCATCTTCGCCGCGGTCATGCGCCCCTTATCGACACGGCCGACCAGCAACTTGGCGGCTTCCGCCAGGCCTTGCTCGATACCGTGTTCGTTGATGTCTTTCATCAGGATCGGCGTGCCTTTGGACGCCGACTGGTAGGCGATACCGCCACCCATGATGCCGGCGCCGAGTACGGCGGCCTGCTTCACGTCCTGGGCGATTTCGTCGTAGGCCTTGGCCTTTTTCTTCAGTTCCTGGTCATTCAGGAACAGGCCGATCAGGCTCTGCGCAGCAGAGGTCTTGGCCAGTTTGACGAAGCCTGTTGCCTCGACTTCCAGCGCCTTGTCACGACCGAAGTTGGCGGCTTTCTGGATGGTCTTGATGGCTTCGACCGGCGCCGGGTAGTTCGGGCCAGCCTGGCCGGCGACAAAACCCTTGGCGGTTTCGAAGGACATCATCTGTTCGATGGCGTTGAGCTTGAGCTTTTCCAGCTTCGGCTGACGCTTGGCCTTGTAGTCGAACTCGCCGGAGATGGCGCGCTTGACGGTGGCCAGGGCCGCTTCATGCAGTTTTTCCGGAGCGACGACAGCGTCGACCGCACCGACTTTCAGTGCGTCTTCAGCACGGTTTTCCTTGCCGGCGGCAATCCATTCGATGGCGTTGTCGGCACCGATGATGCGTGGCAGGCGAACGGTACCGCCGAAGCCCGGGTAGATGCCCAGCTTGACTTCCGGCAGGCCGATCTTGGCGCTGGAGGACATGACTCGATAGTCAGCTGCCAGGCACATTTCCAGACCGCCGCCCAGCGCGATGCCATTGATCGCGGCAACGGTCGGAACGTTGAGGTCTTCGAAATCGCTGAAAATCTTGTTGGCTTCGAGGTTGCCTGCGACAAGCTCTGCATCCGGCAGCTTGAAGTTGTCGACAAATTCGGTGATGTCGGCGCCGACGATGAAGACGTCCTTGCCACTGCTGACGATCACACCCTTGACCGACGCATCTGCCTTGATGGCGTCTACGGCCGAACGCAATTCGTTCAGGGTAAGACGGTTGAACTTGTTGACGGACTCACCCTTGAGGTCGAAATTCAATTCGACGATGCCACTTTCAAGAGCCTTAACCGTGATGGCTTTACCTTCGTAAATCATCAACTGATCTCCACGATATGGAAGCTGAACAGTACACGTCGGACGCTAACTTCTGACTCGGCAGCGACGTTTCCATCGATGCTACGCCAATCCGCCAGGCACACCCGCCAACGCGATAGTCGGGATTCTGGAAGAGCCGTCTGGTAATACAAACGCTCAATTCATACGCCCGTTTGATTTGGGTACGCCACATTCAGGCAAAATCCGACAATTGTCAATCGCCCAAAAGGTTGTTTAAAACGCGACTTCTTAGTCATTCCAGACGGGCACGCACCATCAACAAGCCTGCTCATCTGAGGACATTCATAGAATCAATCTTTAGAAAAGTCGCCCTAATGCGTGGCCCCCATAACCGATTCGCGGCTACGCTGGCACAATCCTGGAGCAAAAATATGGATGCCTGGCCGAAAACCAGGCGTAAGATCAGCGACAACTCTCATCCCCGCCGCTCAGAACCAGGGGATCAGAAAGGATTTACCGGCCTGCCTGGCCAACCCAGCCCGACCTTGTCGGGCTTTTTATTGCCTGCTTTTCAATAACCTGTGCCACTGCAGCGCAGGTCATGCTTCACGCCAGCGCCTTGAGCACTGCGGCAATGTCTTGCAAAACACTGGCTTCGCCACGTTCGCCCCAATACAAGACGATCATCTGCCGGTCGGCCTCGACCTTGAACACGTTGGCCGGCAGCGTGCGAAAGTGCTCGAGCAAGGCAGGATCCGCACAGACTTCCCGCCATTGGTTGACCCACACGCCCGGCGCACTTTGCCAGTAGGCCCAGCAGGCCGGTTGTGTGCCGCGCCGCGGCCGATGGTATTGCGCACAGGGGCTTGGAGGCTGCGGATCCATCCAGTGCGGCCACTCCTGAGGTGCCAGTTGCATGCCCAGGCCCATGCGGCGCGCCTCCATGCGCAGGGCGATCTGCCCGCTCTGGCGGCGCGACGGGCGCAGCCATGCCAGCGGGCTCAACACCACCGCGAGGATTGACACCACTATCCAGACCGTCATATCTGTACTCCCGATTCTTGATGAGCCGATTGATCCAGGTCGGAACCAATCCGCTTGAAACCAGCCATACTTGAAGCTATTGCAATCCTCAGGAGGAGCACCTCATGCCCTACCACCATATTCTGGTCGCCGTAGATCTAACCGAAGAGTGCGATCCTGTTATCCACCGGGCTCGCGAGCTGTCGGTCAGCAACAGCGCCAAATTGTCCCTGGTGCATATCGTCGAGCCGATGGCCATGGCGTTCGGCGGCGACGTACCAATGGACCTGTCCCAATTGCAACAGCAGCAGTTCGACCAGGCCAAGGAACGCCTCGATCGCCTCATCACCAAATACCCTGAGCTGTCCAAGGAATACAGCCACCTGACCTATGGCCAGCCACGCCAGGAAATCCATCATCTGGCCAAAGAACAGGAATGCGACCTGATCGTGGTCGGCAGCCATGGCCGGCACGGCCTGGCGCTGCTGCTGGGCTCGACCGCCAACGACGTGCTGCACGGCGCCCCTTGCGACGTGCTGGCCGTGCACCTGGTCAAACGCTGAGCCCGCCGGCGGAATTCTCCGCCCGCACCGGCCCTGCAAAAAGCCCGACATGAATGTCGGGCTTTTTTATTGCCGCCAGGTCACTCAGGCATCCAGCTCGGCCCAACGTTCGACCATCACATCCAGTTCAGCATTGAGCTGTTCCAACTGGGCGATGACCGCCGTGGTCTCGGCCGCAGGACGCTGATAGAAGCCAGCGTCGGCCATTTCCGCTTCCACGGTGGCGATCTGCTGCTCCATGGCTTCGATCTGGCCAGGCAACGCCTCGAGCTCGCGCTGCAACTTGTAGCTGAGCTTCTTCTTGGCCGCAGGCGCTTCCTGTGCCGCGGCAGGTGCCGCCGCCACAGGCGCAACCACCGCCGAGTTCAGCTCGGCCTTGCCCGACTTGTTCTCGGTCACGCCCAGCAGGCGTGGCGAACCGCCTTGGCGCAACCAATCCTGATAACCACCGACGTATTCGCGAACCTTGCCTTCGCCTTCGAACACCAGGGTGCTGGTGACCACGTTATCGAGGAATGCCCGGTCGTGGCTGACCATCAGCACGGTGCCCTGGAAAGTCAGCAGCACTTCTTCCAGCAGCTCGAGGGTTTCCACGTCCAGGTCGTTGGTCGGTTCGTCGAGCACCAGCAGGTTGGCCGGTTTGCTGAACAGCTTGGCCAGCAATAAGCGAGCACGCTCGCCACCGGACAGCGCCTTGACCGGCGTGCGGGCACGCTGCGGGCTGAACAGGAAATCCCCCAGGTAACTGAGCACGTGGCGGCTCTGGCCATCGATATCGATAAAGTCGCGACCTTCGGCGACGTTGTCGATCACGGTCTTTTCCAGGTCCAGCTGGTGACGCAGTTGGTCGAAGTAGGCCACGTCGATACGCGTGCCCTCCTCGACCTTGCCGCTGCTCGGCACCAGGCCGCCCAGCATCAGTTTGAGCAGCGTGGTCTTGCCGGTACCGTTGGCGCCGAGCAGGCCGATACGGTCGCCGCGCTGCAAGACCATGGAGAAATTCTTGACCAGGAACGGACCGCCCGGATGAGCGAAGCTCACGTCTTCAAGCACCATGACCTGCTTGCCGGACTTGTCGGCGGTTTCCAGCTGGATATTGGCCTTGCCGGTACGCTCGCGACGCTCGCTGCGCTCGACACGCAGGGCCTTGAGGGCACGCACGCGGCCTTCGTTACGGGTACGGCGGGCCTTGATGCCTTGGCGAATCCAAACTTCTTCCTGGGCCAGGCGCTTGTCGAACAGCGCGTTGGCCGTCTCTTCGGCTGCCAGCACGGCCTCCTTGTGCACCAGGAAGCTGGCGTAATCGCCGTTCCAGTCGATCAGCCCACCACGGTCCAGCTCGAGAATCCGGGTCGCCAGGTTCTGCAGGAAGGAACGGTCGTGGGTAATAAAGAGGACGGCGCCCTGGAAGTCCTTCAGGGCTTCTTCCAGCCAGGCGATGGCGCCGATATCCAGGTGGTTGGTCGGTTCGTCGAGCAGCAGCAGGTCCGGTTCGGACACCAGGGCCTGGGCCAGCAGGACCCGACGACGCCAGCCACCGGACAACTCGGCGAGGGTCTTGTCGGCCGGCAACTGCAAGCGGCTCAGGGTGCTGTCCACCAGGGTCTGCAAGCGCCAGCCGTCACGGGCTTCGAGGTCGTGCTGGACGTGCATGAGCTTTTCCAGATCGGCATCGGTGACGATGTTCTGGCTCAGGTGGTGATACTGCGCCAGCAATTCGCCAACGCCATCGAGGCCCTGGGCGACCACGTCGAACACCGTCCGCTCGTCGGCCACTGGCAATTCCTGCGGCAATTCGCCGATTTTCAGACCGGGCGCGCGCCATACGGAACCGTCGTCGGGCTTCTGATCGCCCTTGACCAGCTTCAGCATGCTGGATTTGCCAGTGCCGTTACGGCCGATGATGCACACCCGCTCACCACGGGCGATCTGCCAGGACACCTTGTCCAACAACGGCATAGCGCCGAACGCAAGGGACACATCGCTGAATTTGAGCAGGGTCATGAGCTTCTCCAAAAACCGGGCGCGCATTCTACCTGAGTTGAGGCCTCAGAAGGCCGGCATTTTCATTCCTGAAGCACCCTGAACAACATTTGCAGCGAACTGGCGACAAGAGGCCGGCAAAGCTTTCACCCGCTGCTGGCAAAAGGCTAAGCTAGGGAATAATCAGTGTTGGCATTGTCGGCACTTGTCATGATTTCTCTGCCCGGATGTCTCATGCGCAGTCGCCTTTTCAGTCTTTTGTCCTGCCTGCTTCTTTCTGCCTCTGCCGTGCACACCGCTCAGGCCGCAGACCTCTCACTCCAGCGTCAATATTACGATGAAGCCAAGCGCGCCCTGGCCAAGGGCGACTCCGGCCCGTATTTCCGCTACAGCCAGGTCCTGGCCGACTACCCGCTCGAGCCCTATCTGGCCTATGACGAACTGACCGCCCGGCTAAAGACCGCCAGCAACGCCGAGATCGAAAAGTTTCTCCGTGAACACGGCGACCTGCCCCAGGCCAACTGGATGAAACTGCGCTGGTTGCGTTGGCTGGCCGAACGCGGCGACTGGACTACCTTCGTCAAGTATTACGACCCCAAGCTCAACTTCACCGAGCTGGATTGCCTGAACGCGCAATACCAGCTGGGCCACAACCTCAAGGCCGAAGGTTACGCCGCCACCGACAAGCTCTGGCTCAGCGGCAAATCCCTGCCCGCCACCTGCGACGCGCTGTTCGCCCAGTGGGCTGCCGAAGGCCAGTTGACCGAACAGAAGCGCTGGCAGCGCGCCAAGCTGGCCGCCGAGGCCCGCAACTATCCGCTGGCCAATAGCCTAGTCAAAAGCATGACCACCCTCGCCCCTCAGGGCCGGCTGCTAGTAGACGTTGCCCAGAAGCCCGAGCTGCTCAGCCAGCCGTCGCGCTTCACTCCGGCCAGCGAAGCCATGTCCGACGTGGTTGGCCTGGGTCTGCGCCGCCTGGCCCGCCAGGATCCGGACAGGGCCATGGCCCTGCTCGACGGTTATGCCAGCAGCATGCACTTCTCCCGTGACGAAAAAGTGGCGATCGCCCGGGAAATCGGCCTGACCCTGGCGCGGCGCTTCGACAGCCGTGGCCTTGAAGTGATGACCAAATACGATCCCGAGCTGCGCGACAACACGGTTTCCGAATGGCGCCTGCGCCTGCTGTTGCGCCTAGCTCGCTGGGAAGACGCCTACCAGCTGACCCGCAAGCTGCCCCAGGACCTGGCGACCACCAACCGCTGGCGCTACTGGCAAGCGCGCAGCCTGGAACTGGCCCAACCGCAGAACCCTCAGGCCCAGACCCTCTACAAAGGCTTGGCCAACGAGCGCGATTTCTATGGTTTCCTCGCGGCCGACCGTACCCAGTTGCCTTATCAGCTGAACAACAAACCGCTGGTGCTCAGCCAGCAAGTGATCAACAAGGTGCGCAATACGCCCGGCGTGCGGCGCGCCCTGGAGTTTCATGCCCGTGGCCAGATCGTCGATGGCCGGCGTGAGTGGTACCACGTCAGCCGTCATTTCAACCGTGACGAAATGGTCGCCCAGGCCAAGCTGGCCTATGACCTGAAATGGTACTTCCCGGCCATTCGCACCATCAGCCAGGCGAAGTACTGGGACGACCTGGACATCCGTTTCCCGATGGCCCACCGCGACACCCTGGTGCGCGAAGCCAAGGTCCGTGGCCTGCACTCGAGCTGGATCTTCGCGATCACCCGCCAGGAAAGCGCGTTCATGGACGACGCTCGTTCGGGCGTCGGCGCGGCCGGCCTGATGCAACTGATGCCCGGCACCGCGAAGGAAACCGCACGCAAGTTCAGCATCCCGCTGGCCTCGCCGCAGCAAGTGCTGAACCCGGACAAGAACATCCAGCTCGGCGCCGCCTACCTGAGCCAGGTACACAGCCAGTTCAACGGCAACCGGGTGCTCGCCTCCGCCGCCTACAACGCCGGCCCCGGACGCGTGCGCCAATGGCTCCGTGGCGCCGACCACCTGAGCTTCGACGTCTGGGTGGAGAGTATTCCGTTCGACGAAACCCGCCAGTACGTGCAGAACGTGCTGTCCTATTCGGTAATCTACGGCCAGAAGCTCAATTCGCCACAGCCACTGGTGGATTGGCATGAGCGGTATTTCGACGATCAGTAAGCGATAACGCCTCATAAAAAATGCCCGCAGCGATGCGGGCATTTTCGTTTCCAGCGCAAGGTCAGGACACAGACTGGCCATCGCTGAACTGCAAGGCCGCCAGGCGCGCATACAGTGGATTGCTGGCGATCAGCTCCTGATGGGTGCCCACCGCTACCAGCCGGCCCTGATCCATCACCGCGATGCGGTCGGCGTTTTTCACCGTGGCCAGGCGATGGGCGATCACCAGGGTGGTGCGATTCTTCATCAGGCTCGGCAAGGCTTGCTGGATCAAATGCTCGCTCTGGGCATCCAGGGCGCTGGTGGCTTCATCCAGCAACAGGATCGGCGCATCCACCAGCAGGGCCCGGGCAATCGCCAGGCGCTGGCGCTGGCCGCCGGAAAGTCCCAGCCCCGCATCGCCAAGATGGGTCCGGTACCCCTCGGGCATGTTCTCGATGAAGTCATGGGCGTAGGCGATCCTTGCCGCCTCCCTGACCTGCTCCGGGGTGGCCGAGGGTTTGCCATAACGAATGTTCTCCTCGATGCTGCCGAAGAACAGCGCCGGGCTTTGCGACACCAGGGCAAAACAGCGCCGCACATCCTGCGGGTCGAGCTGGGTCAGGGGCACGCCATCGAGCAGGATGCGCCCCTGCTCCGGGTCGTAGAAGCGCAGCAGCAAATCGTAGAGGGTCGACTTGCCCGCCCCCGACGGCCCGACCAGCGCCAGGGTTTCCCCCTCGTGGATAGTCAGGCTCAAGCCGTCGACGGCGTAACTGTCCGGACGCGACGGATAAGAGAAGCGCAAGTTCTCCAGCACCAGCTCGCCCCGCACCCGCCCAGGCAAGCTGGCCGGGCCGTCGCTCGGCGGCTGGATCAGGTTTTCCGAACGCAGCAACTCGGCAATCCGCTCCGCCGCGCCGGCGGCCCGTTGCAGCTCGCCGATCACCTCGCTCAGGGTGCCGAAGGCACTGCCGACGATCAGGCTGTAGAAGACAAAGGCCGCCAGCTCGCCACTGGAAATGCGCCCGGCGATCACATCCATGCCGCCGACCCAGAGCATCACCCCGACCGCCCCCAGCACCAGCACGATCACCAGGGTGATCAGCCAGGCACGCTGGACGATACGCCGCCGGGCGGTGTTGAATGCCTCTTCCACCGTCTGGGCAAAGCGTTGCTCATCCTGGGGCTGGTGGTTATAGGCCTGGACGGTCTTGATCTGGCCCAGGGTTTCCGCCACGTAGCTGCCGACATCAGCGATACGGTCCTGGCTCAAGCGCGACAGGCTACGCACCCGGCGGCCGAAAATCAGGATCGGCACCAGTACCAGGGGCAAGGCGATCACCACGATGCTGGTGAGCTTGGGATTGGTGACAAACAGCAGCACGATGCCGCCGATGACCATCAGCGCATTACGCAAAAACAGCGAGAGCGACGAGCCGATCACCGATTGCAGCAAGGTGGTATCGGCGGTCAGCCGCGACTGGATCTCCGAGCTGCGATTGTTCTCATAGAAGCCCGGGTGCAGGTAGATCAGATGATTGAACACCTGCCGACGGATATCCGCGACGCAACGCTCGCCAATCCACGACACCAGGTAGAAACGCACGAACGTCCCCACCGCCAGCCCCAGCACCAATAACAGAAACAGGCCGATGGACTGGTTGAGCAAATCCGGCGACCCGGTCATGAAGCCCCGGTCCACCAACAGGCGGATGCCCTGCCCCATGGACAGGGTGATGCCCGCGGTCACCACCAGCGCCAGCAACGCCCCCAGGGCCTGCCAGCGATAAGGCGCGATGAAACGACTGGCCAGGCGTATCGCCCGGCGTTGACGCGAAGAAAGCATGAAGTTCATCCGGGAGCACACCTGGGAACGGCCCCGCCCCATTCACCGCCGCATCATCCAGCAAGGCGATGAGGTTGAGCCCTGTTTGTCGGAACCGATTTTCCTGGAACCGATTTTCCTGGAACCTGCATTTCCTGGAACCTGCATTTCCTGGAACTTGGGTAAATCAAAATGAGTCAGGTTAATTATGTCCGCCAACACTAGAGCCTAGATGCTATTGGTCTAAGGTCCGAGTGGAAGTCCACAGACATTTCTGTTGGACTGAGGACTCCCCGGATAGAAAACGCCGTAGTGGGACCTTGCAGGGAGTTGTCACAGCTTGGTCACCTGGCGGTTTTAAAGTAAGCGCACAACCTGATGAGGAGACAGGCCATGTCCTTGCAAAACAGCAGCAATGACAAGATTGAAGTGATTCGTACCCACCCCGACCAGTCTCTGGGATGCGCCATCATCGACGCTCAGGGTCGCGAAGTACCGATCACCGAAGACATGATCCAGAACGCCTGCCGCGAACTGGAAAAGCGACTGGTCAAGCCTGCGCAGCAAGATTGACACATAGCCTCACGTCCTCTTGACCCGGCCCTGAAGCCGGGTTTTTTATGCCTGCCGGATTCCTTGTCGCCCCGTCACAAACGACCGGGTTCGAGCCATCAACGAACCGACACCGCGCCCAAGGCCGAGACGATCTGCTGCAAGCCTGGCGCTTCGCCCTGGATGCGCACGGCCAACCCGTCGATTTCACGGCGCGGCGGATAACTCTTGCGCAACGCATCGAAGGCCGCGCGCTGCTCGGCCACGCTGCCCACCAGGCTGCGGCGGAAATCCGCATCGTCGCGCCGCGGGTCGTAGACCGCTCGGCAGATCATCGCCAGGGACCAGGCCGGGTCGCTATGGGCATCGAGGCTCACCTCCGACAACCATGGCCGGGGCAGCAGGTCGCGCAAATGAATCGCTTGCGGCTGCCCAAGGTAATCGCACAGCGCCTGATAGATCTGCGCCGTCCCACGCTGCCGGCCATCGAGGCTGTAACCGGCGATGTGCGGCGTGGCCAGCACGCACAGGTCGGCCAGGGCCACGTCGACCTGGGGCTCGCCCTCCCAGACATCCAGCACCGCTTGCAGGTCTTCACGCTCGAGCAGCACTTCACGCAGGGCAGTGTTATCCACCACCGCGCCACGGCTGGCGTTGATCAGCCAGGCGCCGGGGCGCAGTTGCCGCAGGCGCTGCTTATCCAGCAGGTGCCAGGTCGGCAGCTCGCCGGCTTTGGTCAAGGGGGTATGCAGGCTGATGACATCGCACTGGGCGAGGATCTGTTCCAGGCTGACGTAGTCGCCACCTTCCGCCACCTGCCGTGGCGGGTCGCAGACCAGGACCTTCCAGCCCAGGCCGCGCAGCACCTCGATCAGCCGTCCACCGACCTCGCCCGCGCCCACCACGCCGTAGGTGCGTTGCGTCAGGTCGGCGCCTTCGATTTCCGCCAGGGTCAGCAGGCTGCCCAGCACATAGTCGACCACCCCGCGCGCATTACAGCCCGGCGCACTGGACCAGCGGATGCCCGCCTCCTGGAAATACTCGAGGTCCAGATGGTCGGTGCCAATGGTGCAGGTCCCGACAAACCGCACCTGGCTACCTTCGAGCAAGGCGCGGCTGACCTGGGTCACCGAACGCACCAGCAGCACATCGGCGCCCTCGATGGCGGCGCGGTCGATGGCCCGCCCCGGGAAACGGCGGATCTCGCCGAAGCCGGCAAAAAAGGCATCAAGCAGGGGAATATTTTCGTCGGCAACAATCAGCATGGCAGGCTCCTTTCGCGGAGCCGCAGTTTAGGCGTAGAAGGCCGTTTGGGGCCAGCAAGCAATCCACTCCGTCAACTGCCGCCAGCACTTACAAATCGACAACAGAGGTTTTTTCCTGACTCATCCGTCAATGCGTAGAATACGCCGCCCTGCGCATCAACCCTGTGGACGCTTCGCCTGTGAATTCCTTGACCGATACCCCTGCCACCTCCCTCAACCGCCCGGCCCGGGTGCGCCTTGAACTGCGCAGTCTGCTGGCCCTGGCCTTGCCGATCATGATCGCGCAACTGGCGACCACGGCCATGGGCTTCGTCGATGCGGTGATGGCCGGACGGGTCAGCCCACGGGACCTGGCGGCGGTGGCGCTGGGTAACTCGATCTGGATCCCGGTGTTCCTGTTGATGACCGGCACCCTGCTGGCCACCACGCCCAAGGTGGCCCAACGGGTCGGCGCCGGCACCTATGGCGAGATCGGCCCGATCGTGCGCCAGGCGCTGTGGCTGGCCCTGGCGGTCGGCCTGAGCGCCAGCCTGATTCTGGTGAGTGCCGAGCCGGTGCTGCACCTGATGAAGGTCGACCCGACGCTGATCGGCCCCTGCATGGAATACCTGCACGGCATCGCCAGCGGCCTGCCGGCGGTGGCGCTGTATTACGTGCTGCGTTGCTGCAGCGATGCCCTGGGCCGCACCCGGCCAAGCATGGTCATCGGCCTGTTCGGCCTGGCCCTGAACATCCCCATCAACTACGTGTTCATTTATGGCCACCTCGGCGTACCGGCCATGGGCGGCGTCGGTTGCGGCTGGGCCACGGCCATCGTGATGTGGGCGATGATGCTGGCCATGGCCGGCTGGACCCGCTGGGCCCCGGCCTACCAGAGCAGCCAGCTGTTCAAGCGTTTCGACTGGCCGCAATGGACGGTGATCAAGCGTTTGCTGAGCGTCGGCCTGCCGATCGGCATCGCGGTGTTCGCCGAATCGAGCATCTTCGCGGTGATCGCCCTGCTGATCGGCAGCCTCGGCGCCACGGTGGTGGCCGGGCACCAGATCGCCCTCAACATCAGCTCCCTGCTGTTCATGATTCCGTATTCCCTGGGCATGGCGGTCACGGTGCGGGTCGGCCAGGCCCTGGGCGCCGGCAACCCGCATCAGGCGCGCTTCGCCGCCGGCGTCGGCCTGGGCGCGGCGCTGGCCTTCGCCCTGTTCTCCGCAAGCCTGATCCTGCTGCTGCGCGAGTCCATCGCCTCGATCTACACCCCGGACACCGCGGTGATCCAGGTGGCGGCGATGCTGATCGTGTATGCCGCGCTCTACCAGTTCTCCGACGCGATCCAGGTGATCTGCGCCGGCGCGCTGCGTGGCTACCAGGACACTCGGGTGACCATGGTCCTGACGCTGCTCGCCTACTGGGGCATCGGTTTGCCGGTGGGTTATGTGCTGGGGCTGACTGACTGGTTCGGCCCTGCCAGCGGCCCGAGCGGGCTGTGGGAAGGCTTGATCGCCGGCCTGAGTTGCGCGGCGCTGATGCTGTCGATCCGCCTGGCGCGCAGCGCGCGCAAGCGGATCCGCATCAGCCGGGCGGCGGGTTAACCGGACTTCTTGCGAATCCAGTACAGATAGGTGCCGGCCTCTTCCTGCTGAGCAACCAGCTCATGGTCGAGGAACACGCAGAACTTGGGGATGTCGCGGCGGGTCGAGGGATCGGTGGCGATCACCTTGAGCAGGCCGCCGGGCTGCAGGTCACGAATATGCTGGTGCAGCATCATGACCGGCTCCGGGCAATTGAGCCCGGTGGCATCCAGCGTGCCGTCGACCGGCGTATCGATGATTTGACTCATAACTCACTCCTGAAACTGGCCGGCATTGTCGCGCAATGCCGGCATCGACGCTATCTGTGGCATTGCGCCGCAACCACGATCAACGGGCCTTGGGCTTCTTTTCATCCAGCCGGCGCAGGTGGCAGGTCACTTCTTCGCGGTCGTGGTACAGCTGCTTGCAGCCAATGGCCACACGAATGCCACGCGCCTTGAAGCCGTCCTCGATCCGCTCGAGCAAGCGCTTCACTTCCGCGTAACGCTGCTTCATCGGCAGCTTCAGGTTGACCACCGCTTCGCGGCAGTGCCCTTCGCCGATCCAGGTTTCCAGCAAGGCCGCGTTGCGCGCCGGTTTCTCGACGATGTCGCAGACCATCCAGTCCACCGGCTGCTTGGGCTTGAAGGTGAAACCGTCGGCCATCAGGTGCTGCACCAGGCCGGTGTCCATCAGGCTTTCGGCCATTGGCCCGTTATCGACAGCAGTGACCAGCATGCCGCGGTTGACCAGTTGCCAGGTCCAGCCACCCGGGGCGGCGCCCAGGTCGACGCCAGTCATGTCGCCATGCAGACGCTCGTCCCACTGATCGCGAGGAATGAAATGGTGCCAGGCCTCCTCCAGCTTCAGGGTCGAGCGGCTAGGCGCCTCACGGGGGAACTTCAGGCGCGGAATGCCCATCGGCCACATGGCCGAATTGCCTGCGTCCGCCAGGCCGACAAACACCTCGCGGCCGCTTTTGAAGGTCAGCAGCAAACGTGGCTTGCCGGCATCGTCCACCAGCTTGCCGGCCGCTGTCAGGGCCTTGCGCAGCGGTGCTTCGAATTTCTTGCAGAAGTTCGACAGCTCCTTGCCGTCATTGGTATCCAGCACTTCCAGCCACAGGCTGCCGCAGGTCGGGAAGCTCGCCAGGTGGGCCAGGATCACGCTGATGCGGTCGGTTTCCGGCAGATCGACGAAGACGCCCCGCGCCCATTGCCGCGGGAAGATCAGCTCGGCGAAACGCAGCTCGCGCATCAGGCGCTCGGCGCCGTCTTCTTCGCTGCACACAAACTCGGCACAGGCGGTGCTCGGCTTGGCCTTGGCGTACCCGGCCACGTTCAGGCGCGCGGCATGGTCGGCGATCTCGGAACAGACTTCGCCTTCGAAGCCCGGCCGGCAGTGCATAAAGAGGGTGTTCATCGAATCTCCTGGGCAATGGGCAATGAATCATGCGCAAACCTGCCCGAAGTGCGCGCAAAGCCTGTCACGAAAACCGGCGCATGATAGCCGAGTTCGGAACCTTGGACTTGTCCATAGAGTCCAGTTATTAGCCAGCTACTGAAAACAGGGCTAGCTTAAGAGCTCTGCCCTTCCCGTCAGGTCCGTAGCCGTGCGGACCAAAAGGAGCCATGCAATGCCGTCCCTCGATAGCCTGAAAACCCTTAAAACATTAAAAGTCGACGACAAGACCTACCACTATTTCAGCCTGCCGGAAGCCGCCAAGCGTCTTGGCGATCTCGACAAACTGCCGATGTCGTTGAAAGTCCTGCTGGAAAACCTGCTGCGCTGGGAAGACGAAAAGACCGTCACCGGCGCCGACCTCAAGGCCCTCGCCGCCTGGCTCAAGGAGCGCCGCTCGGATCGCGAGATCCAGTACCGCCCGGCGCGGGTGCTGATGCAGGACTTCACCGGCGTGCCGGCGGTGGTCGACCTGGCGGCCATGCGCGCGGCCATGGCCAAGGCCGGCGGCGACCCGCAGCGCATCAACCCGCTGTCGCCGGTGGACCTGGTGATCGACCACTCGGTGATGGTCGATAAGTTCGGCAGCAACACCGCCTTCGAACAGAACGTCGACATTGAAATGCAGCGCAACGGCGAGCGTTATGCCTTCCTGCGCTGGGGCCAGAGCGCCTTCGACAACTTCAGCGTGGTGCCGCCCGGCACCGGGATCTGCCACCAGGTCAACCTGGAATACCTGGGCCGCACGGTCTGGACCAAGGACGAAGACGGCCGCACCTACGCCTTCCCCGACACCCTGGTCGGCACCGACTCCCACACCACCATGATTAACGGCCTTGGCGTGCTCGGCTGGGGCGTGGGCGGCATCGAGGCCGAGGCGGCGATGCTCGGCCAGCCGGTGTCGATGCTGATCCCGGAAGTCATAGGTTTCAAACTGACCGGCAAGCTCAAGGAAGGCATCACCGCCACCGACCTGGTGCTGACCGTCACCCAGATGCTGCGCAAGAAAGGCGTGGTCGGCAAATTCGTCGAGTTCTATGGCGACGGCCTGGCCGACTTGCCGCTGGCCGACCGCGCCACCATCGCCAACATGGCCCCGGAATACGGCGCCACCTGCGGCTTCTTCCCGGTGGATGACGTCACCCTGGAATACCTGCGCCTGTCCGGCCGCCCGGACGCCGTGGTGAAACTGGTGGAGGCCTACAGCAAGACCCAGGGCCTGTGGCGCCTGCCGGGCAAGGAGCCGGTATTCACCGACAGCCTGGCGCTGGACATGGGCACGGTGGAAGCCAGCCTGGCCGGGCCGAAGCGGCCGCAGGACCGGGTCTCCCTGCCGAACGTCGGCCAGGCCTTCACCGACTTCCTCGATCTGCAGTTCAAGCCCACCAGCAAGGAAGAAGGCCGCCTGGAAAGCGAAGGCGGTGGCGGCGTGGCCGTGGGCAGCGCCGACCTGATCGGCGAAGTCGATTACGCCCACAATGGCCAGACCTACCGCCTGAAAAACGGTGCGGTGGTGATCGCCGCCATTACCTCCTGTACCAACACCTCCAACCCCAGCGTGATGATGGCCGCCGGCCTGGTGGCGAAAAAGGCCGTGGAAAAAGGCCTCAAGCGCAAGCCCTGGGTGAAGAGTTCGCTGGCCCCGGGTTCGAAAGTGGTCACCGACTACTACAAGGCCGCCGGGTTGACCCAATACCTCGACGCCCTGGGCTTCGACCTGGTGGGTTATGGCTGCACCACCTGCATCGGCAACTCCGGCCCCTTGCCGGAGCCGATCGAGAAAGCCATCCAGAAAGCCGACCTGACCGTCGCCTCGGTGCTGTCCGGCAACCGCAACTTCGAAGGCCGCGTGCACCCGCTGGTGAAAACCAACTGGCTGGCCTCACCGCCGCTGGTGGTGGCCTATGCCCTGGCCGGCAGCGTGCGCATCGATATCAGCAGCGAGCCGCTGGGCGAAGGCAAGGACGGCAAGCCGGTCTACCTGCGCGACATCTGGCCGAGCAGCCAGGAAATCGCCGAGGCCGTCACCCAGGTCAACACCCGGATGTTCCACAAGGAATACGCCGAGGTGTTCGCCGGCGATGCCCAGTGGCAAGCCATCGAAGTACCGCAAGCCGCGACCTACGTGTGGCAGGCGGATTCCACCTATATCCAGCATCCACCCTTCTTCGACGATATCGCCGGCCCGCTGCCGGTGATCAAGGATATCGAAGGCGCGCGGGTCCTGGCGCTGCTGGGCGACTCGGTGACCACCGACCACATTTCCCCGGCCGGTAACATCAAGGCCGACAGCCCGGCCGGCCGCTACCTGCGCGAGCAGGGCGTGGAACCGCGGGACTTCAACTCCTACGGTTCGCGTCGCGGCAACCATCAGGTGATGATGCGCGGCACCTTCGCCAACATCCGCATCCGCAACGAAATGCTCGGCGGCGAAGAAGGCGGCAACACGATCTACATCCCCACCGGCGAGAAACTGGCGATCTATGACGCGGCCATGCTGTACCAGCAATCGGGTACGCCGCTGGTGGTGATCGCCGGCCAGGAATACGGCACCGGCTCCAGCCGCGACTGGGCCGCCAAGGGCACCAACCTGCTGGGGGTCAAGGCGGTGATCGCCGAGAGCTTCGAGCGCATCCACCGCTCCAACCTGGTGGGCATGGGCGTGCTGCCGCTGCAGTTCAAGCTCGATCAGAACCGCAAGAGCCTGAACCTCACCGGCAAGGAAACCCTGGATATCCAGGGCTTGACCGGCGTCGAGCTGACGCCGCGGATGAACCTGACCCTGGTGATCACCCGCGAGGATGGCAGCCAGGAAAAGGTCGAGGTGCTGTGCCGCATCGACACCCTGAACGAAGTGGAATACTTCAAGTCCGGCGGGATCCTGCACTATGTCCTGCGGCAACTGATCGCCGCGTAACGCCATGCCGCAACATCGACACCGCCTACGGGCGGTGTTTTTTTGTTTCACTTATTCATCGCCCGCGCCTCGTTATACTGGCCGCCCGCTCGTTCTATCCAGTAACCGCCCCGACGCAGGTTGCGCGAGCGGCTGATTCCATTCTTCGCAACAAGGATTTCACATGACTGTTCTGCCATGGATGTACCTGGCACTTCTCTCCATTGGTTACGCCCTGGCCCTGAGCTACGGCCAACTGGGCCTGCTGGCGGCGGTTTCCGTCGCCTTGCTGCTATGCGCGGGCTTTGCCGTGCGCCAACAGAAAAGCCCTTACGCGCGCTACCTGGGACACGGCCTGTTCGTGGTGCTGGCCCTGGCGCTGGCCATGCACTGGCTCCCCGGCTTCTACAATGGCCGGGCGATCGGCCCGCAACGCTTCACCGCCGATGCCGTGCCGTTTTCCATGTACCTGAACCAGGACAAGCCGCTGATCGGCTTCTGGCTGTTGCTGGTCTGCCCCTGGATCATCGGGCGCCGCTCGCTGCGCCTGTCCCTCTACACCACCGCCCTGGCCTTGACCCTGACCGCCCTGGCGGCCCTGGGCGGCGCAGTGTTGCTGGGCATCATCAGTTGGGCGCCGAAATGGCCGGACCAGGCCTGGCTATGGGTGCTGAACAACCTGCTGCTGGTCACCCTGGTGGAAGAAGCGCTGTTTCGTGGCTACATCCAGGGCGGCCTGAGCCGTCGCTTCAAGCACCTGCCCTATGGTGAAAACCTGGCGCTGATGTGCGCGGCCCTGCTGTTCGGCCTGGTGCATGTGGGCGCCGGCTGGCAATGGTGGCTGCTGGCGAGCATCGCCGGGGTCGGCTACGGCCTGGCCTACCGCTTTGGCGGCCTGGGCGCCGCGGTGGCCACCCATTTCGGCTTGAACCTGCTGCACTTCGGGCTGTTCACCTACCCGATGCTCGCGGGTTGACCCTGGCCAAGCCGGGGCTCCCTGGACGGGCCTCGGCTTCGCCGCTTCCACTCGCCCCTCCTTGCAGAATCAGGTCTCTGTCAATGAGGCACTTCTCAAATTACTGAAAAAAACTTCAACAATTGGCGAAGGCCGCCGACAACCTACCAAAGCCTTGCGGATTGAAAAACCATGCGTAACAACCAGCCCGTCACCCAGCGCGAACGTACCTTTCCAGCTCAGCAACGGTTGATCTCCACCACCGATGCCAAAGGCGTGATCACCTACTGCAACGATGCCTTCGTTGAAATCAGCGGGTTTTCTCGTGAGGAACTGGTCCGCGCACCGCACAACCTGGTCCGTCACCCCGACGTCCCGGCCGCGGTGTTCGCGCATATGTGGGCCACCCTGAAACAAGGCTTGCCATGGATGGGCATTGTCAAGAATCGCTGCAAGACCGGTGACCACTACTGGGTCAACGCCTACGTGACACCGGTCTTCGAAGGCCAGCAAGTGGTCGGCTACGAGTCGGTGCGGGTCAAGCCCACCGCCGAGCAGATCCGCCGTGCCGAAGCGCTTTACCAACGCATCAACCAGGGCAAGTCGGCCATTCCGAAACGCGACAAATGGCTGCCGATACTTCAGGACTGGCTGCCATTCATCCTGATCAGCCAGTTGAGCTTCCTGATTGGCGCCTGGCTCAACTCTTCCTGGGGCTTTGCCCTCGCCGCCGGCCTTTGCGTGCCGCTCGGCCTGCTCGGGCTGAGCTGGCAACAGCGCGGCCTCAAGCGTTTGCTGCGCCTGGCCGAACAGACCACCTCCGACCCGCTGATCGCCCAGATGTACACCGACAGCCGTGGCGCCCAGGCGCGCCTGGAGATGTCGATCCTCAGCCAGGAAGCCCGCCTGAAAACCTGCCTGACCCGCCTGCAGGATACCGCCGAGCACCTTAACGAGCAGGCGCGGCAGTCCGACACCCTGGCGCACAACAGCTCCAGCGGCCTGGAACGCCAGCGCGTGGAAACCGAACAGGTGGCCACCGCGGTCAACCAGATGGCCGCCACCACCCAGGAAGTGGCCAGCCACGTGCAGCGCACCGCCGATGCCACCCAGGAAGCCAACCGCCTCACCGGGCGCGGGCGCGATATTGCCGGGGAAACCCGCGAAGCGATCCAGCGCCTGTCGGTGGTGGTGGGCGAAACCGGCCTGACCGTGACCCAGCTGGCCAAGGACAGCGACGAAATCGGTGGCGTGGTCGATGTGATCAAGGGCATCGCCGACCAGACCAACCTGTTGGCATTGAACGCCGCCATCGAAGCGGCTCGCGCCGGGGAAATGGGCCGCGGTTTCGCGGTGGTGGCCGACGAGGTTCGCCAACTGGCGCAACGCACCAGCGAATCCACCGGGCAGATCCACACCCTGATCGCCAAGCTCCAGCAAACCGCCAGCACGGCGGTGCAAACCATGGACGCCGGCCACCGTCAGGCCGAGGAAGGCGTGGCCCGGGTGCTGGAAGCCGACCAGGCGCTGGTGGGCATCAGCGAAGCGGTGGCCAACATCACCGACATGACCACCCAGATCGCCGCCGCCACCGAAGAGCAAAGCGCCGTGGCCGAGGAGATCAGCCGCAACATCAGCACCATCGCCCAACTGGCCGACCAGACCTCGGAACAGGCGCAGCATTCGGCGCAACTCAGCGAAGAGCTGACCCGCACCGCCAATACGCAGTACTCGTTGGTCGAACGCTTCAACCGCTAAGCCGAAGCCAGAAAAAAAACCCGGAAGGTTGGCCTTCCGGGTTTTTTATTGCCTGTTTTCAAGCACCACGCGTGCATTTTCTGTAGAAGCAGCCGGTCGACGCTCGATTGCTCGCGATTGTTTTTCAAGGCGACAACGATGGCGACTGCCAGGCCGCATCGCGAGCAAGCTTCGCTCCGACAGTGAAACAGCGTTCAGCCATTCAACTGGCGCAAGACCTCGGCAACTTTCTGCGCCGCCGCTTCCAGGTGCTGCTCATGGGTGAAGCCTGAGGCTTTGAGCGGTTTCAGGTCATGGTCGGCCGCCGCCAGCCAGAACAGCTCGATAGCCGGCGCCAGCGCATAGGCTTCGACCGCCGCACGGTTGCCCAGGGCATCGCGCTCGCCCTGGACGATCAGGGTCGTGGTGCGTAATTCGGCCAGGTGGGCGACCCGCGGTTTCTCCGGCTTGCCGGCGGCATAAAACGGATACCCCAGGCACACCAGCGCATCGGCGCCCAGCTCGTCGGCGAGCAAACTGGCCATGCGCCCGCCCATGGACTTGCCGCCGATGGCCAACCGCCCAGCGACATGAGGTCGCACCTGGGCATACACCTCGCGCCAGCACTCCAGCAGCTTCGGCGCCGGGTTAGGCGGCCGTTTGCCACCATCGAGGCGACGCTGGGCCATGTAGGGAAACTCGAAGCGCAGGACGTTGACCCCATGCGCCGCAAGGCGTGCGGCCATATCGCTCATGAAAGCGCTGTCCATCGGCGCGCCAGCGCCATGGGCCAGGATCAGGGTCAGCGGTTCGCCGGCCAGCGACTGCTGCGCGACATCCCAGAGCCAGCCCCGTTCCCGCACGCACTGCGCCCATTGATCCCCGTCAATAACAGCCCCTTGCCGTTTGCCCATGCTTACCTCGCTTTTAGTCTGCCTATAACTCCAGAAGAAGTGAGCGCGCCTTGCCGTGCGCAGTCGCTTTCACTTCAGCTGAACCGTGGATGGGGAACCATGAACACTTCTATCAGTACCGCCTACAACTACAAGGTGGTCCGCCAATTCGCCATTATGACGGTGGTGTGGGGCATCGTCGGCATGGGGCTCGGGGTTTTTCTCGCTGCCCAGTTGGTCTGGCCCGAACTCAACTTCAACCTGCCCTGGACCAGTTTCGGTCGCCTGCGCCCGTTGCACACCAACGCGGTGATCTTCGCCTTCGGTGGCTGCGCACTGTTCGCCAGCTCCTTCTACTCGGTGCAACGCACCTGCCAGACCCAGCTGTTCGCGCCGAAAATCGCCGCGTTCTGCTTCTGGGGCTGGCAGCTGGTAATCCTCCTGGCGGCCATCAGCCTGCCGCTGGGCTATACCAGCTCCAAGGAATACGCCGAGCTGGAATGGCCGATCGACATCCTCATCACCATCGTCTGGGTGGCGTACGCCATCGTGTTCTTCGGCACGGTGATGAAGCGCAACACCAAGCACATCTACGTCGGCAACTGGTTCTTCGGCAGCTTCATCATCACCGTGGCCATCCTGCACATCGTCAACAACCTGGAACTGCCCGTCAGCCTGACCAAGTCCTACTCGGTGTATGCCGGTGCGACCGACGCCATGGTCCAATGGTGGTACGGCCACAACGCGGTGGGCTTCTTCCTGACCGCGGGCTTCCTGGGGATGATGTACTACTTCGTGCCCAAGCAGGCCGAGCGTCCGGTGTACTCCTACCGCCTATCCATCGTGCACTTCTGGGCGCTGATCACCCTGTACATCTGGGCCGGTCCGCACCACCTGCACTACACCGCGCTGCCGGACTGGGCGCAGTCCCTGGGCATGGTGATGTCGCTGATCCTCCTGGCACCGAGCTGGGGCGGCATGATCAACGGCATGATGACTCTGTCGGGGGCCTGGCATAAGTTGCGCAGCGATCCGATCCTGCGGTTCCTGGTGGTGTCCCTGGCGTTCTACGGCATGTCGACCTTCGAAGGTCCGATGATGGCGATCAAGACCGTCAACGCCCTCTCCCACTACACCGACTGGACCATCGGCCACGTCCACGCCGGCGCCCTGGGCTGGGTGGCGATGATTTCCATCGGCGCGCTGTACCACATGATCCCGAAAGTCTTCGGTCGCCAGCAGATGCACAGCATCGGCCTGATCAATGCGCACTTCTGGCTCGCCACCATCGGCACCGTGCTCTACATCGCCTCGATGTGGGTCAACGGCATCGCCCAGGGCCTGATGTGGCGCGCCGTCAACGAAGACGGGACGCTGACCTACTCCTTCGTCGAAACCCTGGTGGCCAGCCACCCAGGCTTCATCGTGCGGCTGGTCGGTGGCGCGATCTTCCTCTTCGGCATGTTGCTGATGGCCTACAACACCTGGCGCACCGTGCGCGCGGCCCAGCCTGCCGAAATCACCGCCGCTGCGCAGATGGCCTGAGGAGTCCGCCATGAAACACGAAGTCATCGAGAAAAACGTCGGCCTGCTGATGCTGCTGATGGTATTCGCCGTGAGCATCGGCGGTCTGACCCAGATCGTCCCGCTGTTCTTCCAGGACGTCACCAACAAGCCGGTGGAAGGCATGAAGCCCTACACCGCCCTGCAGCTGGAAGGCCGCGATATCTACATCCGTGAAGGCTGCGTCGGCTGCCACTCGCAGATGATCCGCCCGTTCCGCGCCGAGACCGAACGCTACGGCCACTACTCGGTCGCCGGCGAAAGCGTCTGGGATCATCCGTTCCTGTGGGGCTCCAAGCGTACCGGTCCGGACCTGGCCCGGGTCGGCGCCCGCTACTCCGACGACTGGCACCGCGCGCACCTGTACAACCCGCGCAACGTGGTGCCCGAATCGAAGATGCCGGCCTACCCATGGCTGGTCACCCAGCCGGTCGACAGCAGCCACACCGAGACCAAGCTGCGCGCCATGCGCACCCTCGGCGTGCCGTACAACGACGACGATATCGCCGGTGCCGTCGCCTCCCTCAAGGGCAAGACCGAGATGGATGCCCTGGTCGCCTACCTGCAAGTGCTTGGCACTGCGATCAAGAGCAAGAGGTGAGCCATGGTTCTTGAACTCGATAGCGGCATGATCCGCGGGCTCGGCACGCTGGTGGTGATGATTGCCTTCATCGGCCTGTCGATCTGGGTCTTCAACGCCAAGCGCAACCCGGAGTTCGCCCAGGCGCGCCTGCTGCCCTTCGCCGACGAACCTTCGCCGCAAGTGCACGGCAATCCATCTGATGACGCTCAATCCGAAGAGCATGCGACAAGGAGCATTCGGCCATGACCACCTTCTGGAGTACGTACATCTGCGTACTGACCATAGGCAGCCTGATCGGCCTGACCTGGCTGTTGATCGGCACGCGCAAGGGCGAGACCAAGGGCAGCGTCGACCAGACCATGGGCCACAGCTTCGACGGCATCGAGGAGTACGACAACCCGCTGCCGCAGTGGTGGTTCATGCTGTTCGCCGGCACCCTGGTGTTTTCCGTCGGCTACCTGATCCTCTACCCGGGCCTGGGCAACTGGAAAGGCATCCTGCCCGGCTATGAAAATGGCTGGACCGGCGTGCACGAGTGGGAAAAGGAAATGGACAAGGCAGACGCCAAGTTCGGCCCGATCTTCGCCAAGTTCGCCGCCATGCCCGTGGAAGAAGTGGCCAAGGACCCCCAGGCGCTGAAAATGGGCGGGCGCCTGTTCGCGTCCAACTGCTCGGTGTGCCACGGCTCGGATGCCAAGGGCGCCTTCGGCTTCCCTAACCTGGCCGACAACAACTGGCGCTGGGGCGGCAACGCCGACGCTATCAAGGCCACCATCATGGGCGGTCGCATGGCGGCCATGCCGGCCTGGGGTGAAGTGCTGGGCGAGGATGGGGTGAAGAACGTCGCGGCCTATGTGCGTCACGAACTCGCCGGCCTGCCGTTGCCCACCGACAGCAGCGCCGACCTGGTCGCCGGCAAGCAGGCGTTCAGCACCACCTGCGTCGCCTGTCACGGCGCCAACGGCCAGGGCACGGAAATCATGGGCGCGCCGAACCTGACGCAACCGGCCGGCTTCATCTACGGCACCAGCCTGACCCAGCTGCAACAGACCATTCGCCACGGTCGCCAGGGCCACATGCCGGCGCAGAGCGAACTGCTGGGCAACGACAAGGTGCAGCTGCTCGCGGCCTACGTCTACAGCCTGTCCCACAACACGGCCAGCCAGCCGCAGACCGAAACCCCAAGCGAGCAATAACCGCTCCACCCACTGCCGCATCGCTCGATGCGGCAGTTCCCTGCCTCTGCGCGACCAAGTGTCGCACCCTCTCTACCCTCTGCCTTTCCACTCTCCGGATTCAGGTCTAAGCTGCTTCGCAGTGGACTGGCAATGGCCGGTCACAGACCAGAAGTAGCCGTTCCATTCGAAGCCGTCGTTCGAGGACAGGCCGCAAAGGCTGGTGTATACCGGCTGTCGTGCCACTTACCGTCTGTCGCTCGTTGAATGGCTTTCCACACACCCGGTTACAACTGACCTGTACCCCTCGCCTTTTTCATCCGCTGCGACATTTTGTCCCGGGCCGATTTTGTCCTTACTCCGCGCATGGAAAGGCCGCAGAATCAGCTTTTGAAAGCATTGACCCAGGTCATGGCGCGTTGCAATGACCCCCTGCTTTCTCCATACTTGCGGCCGATTTTTACTCCTAATAAAACACCCAAACCGTGGAACCTTAGAATGAGCACAGCAATCAGTCCGACTGCTTATAACTATAAGGTAGTCCGCCAGTTCGCCATCATGACGGTGGTCTGGGGGATCCTTGGCATGGGGCTCGGTGTCTTCATCGCCTCGCAACTGGTCTGGCCGGAGTTGAACTTCGGTCTGCCATGGACGACCTTTGGACGCCTGCGCCCGCTGCACACCAACTTGGTGATTTTCGCCTTCGGTGGATGTGCGTTGTTTGCCACTTCTTACTACGTCGTGCAGCGAACCTGCCAAACGCGACTGATTTCCGACAGCCTGGCGGCCTTCACCTTCTGGGGTTGGCAAGCCGTGATCGTCGGCGCGATCGTTACCTTGCCGCTGGGTTACACCACCACCAAGGAATACGCGGAGCTGGAATGGCCCCTGGCTATCCTGCTGGCCATCGTCTGGGTCACCTACGGTCTGGTGTTCTTCGGCACCATCGTCAAGCGCAAGACCAAGCACATCTATGTGGGTAACTGGTTCTACGGTGCCTTCATCGTGGTCACCGCGATGCTGCACATCGTCAACCACGCTTCCCTGCCGGTCAGCTTCTTCAAGTCCTACTCGGCCTATTCGGGCGCGACCGATGCCATGATCCAGTGGTGGTACGGCCACAACGCGGTGGGCTTCTTCCTGACCACCGGCTTCCTGGGGATGATGTACTACTTCGTGCCCAAGCAGGCCGAGCGTCCGATCTACTCCTATCGCCTGTCCATCGTGCACTTCTGGGCGCTGATCACCCTGTACATCTGGGCCGGTCCGCACCACCTGCACTACACCGCGCTGCCGGACTGGGCGCAGTCCCTGGGCATGGCCATGTCGATCATCCTGCTGGCGCCAAGCTGGGGCGGCATGATCAACGGCATGATGACCCTCTCGGGCGCCTGGCATAAGCTGCGCACCGACCCGATCCTGCGGTTCCTGGTGGTGTCCCTGGCGTTCTACGGCATGTCGACCTTCGAAGGTCCGATGATGGCGATCAAGACCGTCAACTCGCTGTCGCACTACACCGACTGGACCATCGGCCACGTCCACGCCGGCGCCCTGGGCTGGGTAGCAATGATCTCGATCGGCGCCCTGTACCACATGATCCCGAAAGTCTTCGGTCGCCAGCAGATGCACAGCATCGGCCTGATCAACACCCACTTCTGGCTGGCAACCATCGGTACCGTGCTGTACATCGCCTCGATGTGGGTCAACGGCATCACCCAGGGCCTGATGTGGCGTGCAATCAACGATGACGGCACCCTCACCTACTCCTTCGTCGAAGCCCTGCAGGCCAGCCACCCTGGTTTCATCGTGCGCGCCCTGGGCGGTGCGTTCTTTGCCGCCGGCATGCTGTTCATGGCGTACAACGTGTTCCGCACCGTTCGCGCCTCGAACCCGGCTGAAGCTGAAGCCGCCGCTCAGATCGCTGTAGTTGGAGCTCACTGATGAAGCATGAAGCAGTAGAGAAGAATATCGGCCTGCTGGCCTTCTTCATGGTCATCGCCGTCAGCATCGGCGGCCTGACCCAGATCGTCCCGCTGTTCTTCCAGGACGTCACCAACAAGCCGGTGGAAGGCATGAAGCCGCGCACCGCCCTGGAACTGGAAGGCCGCGACGTCTATATCGCCAATGGCTGTGTCGGCTGCCACTCGCAGATGATCCGTCCGTTCCGTGCCGAAACCGAACGCTACGGCCACTACTCGGTCGCCGGTGAAAGCGTCTGGGACCACCCGTTCCTGTGGGGTTCCAAGCGTACCGGTCCGGACCTGGCCCGCGTCGGTGGTCGTTACTCCGATGACTGGCAGCGTGCGCACTTGTACAACCCGCGCAACGTTGTACCCGAGTCGAAAATGCCGGCTTACCCGTTCCTCGTAGAAAACAAGCTCGACGGCAAAGACACCGCGAAAAAAATGGAAGTCTTGCGCACGCTCGGCGTCCCTTACACCGACGAAGACATCGCCGGTGCCAAGGATGCCGTGAAGGGCAAAACCGAAATGGACGCGCTGGTGGCCTATCTGCAAGGCCTGGGCACCATCATCAAAAGCAAACGGTGATTTAGATGGATATCGGGATGATTCGTGGCCTGGGCACCGTAGTGGTGATGGTGGCCTTTATCGGCCTGGCGCTGTGGGTATTCAGCCCCAAGCGCAAGTCCGAGTTCGAAGACGCGACCTTGCTGCCGTTCGCGGATGATCCCGAAGCCATCAAGCACGTCGAGCAAGCTTCTAGGAGTAACAAAGAATGACTACGTTCTGGAGTCTGTACGTCACAGTCCTCAGTCTGGGTACCATTTTCGCCCTGACCTGGCTGCTGCTGTCGACCCGCAAGGGCCAGCGCGCCGAGCAGACCGACGAGACGGTCGGCCACGCCTTCGACGGGATCGAGGAGTACGACAACCCGCTGCCGAAATGGTGGTTCATGTTGTTCGTCGGCACCATCGTCTTCGCCCTGGGTTACCTGGTGCTCTACCCGGGCCTGGGTAACTGGAAAGGCCTGCTGCCAGGCTACAACTACCTGGACACCGAAAAGCAGACCCCCTTCGCCAACGGCCAGACCGGCTGGACCGGTGTGCACGAGTGGGAAAAGGAAATGGCCAAGTCGGACGCCAAGTTCGGTCCGATCTTCGCCAAGTTCGCCTCCATGCCGATCGAAGAAGTCGCCAAGGACCCGCAAGCCCTGAAGATGGGTGGCCGCCTGTTCGCCTCCAACTGCTCGGTCTGCCACGGTTCCGACGCCAAGGGCGCCTATGGCTTCCCGAACCTGACCGACGCCGACTGGCGCTGGGGCGGCGAGCCGGAAACCATCAAGACCACCATCATGGGCGGTCGTCACGCGGTGATGCCGGCCTGGGCGGAAGTCATCGGCGAACAAGGCGTCAGCGATGTGGCCGCCTATGTGCTGACCAACCTCGATGGCCGCAAGCTGCCGGAAAGCGCCAAGGCCGACCCGGCCAACGGCCAGAAGATCTTCGCCGCCAACTGCGTGGCGTGCCACGGTCCGGCCGGTAAAGGTACCCCAGCCATGGGCGCGCCTGACCTGACCCACCCGGGCGCGTTCATCTACGGCTCGAGCTTCGCCCAACTGCAGCAGACCATCCGTTACGGCCGCCAGGGCCAGATGCCTGCCCAGGAACAGCTGCAAGGCAACGACAAGGTTCACCTGCTGGCCGCTTACGTCTACAGCCTGTCCCACAGTGACAAGCCGGCGGACGCCGAGTAAGGCAGACACCTTCGGGTAACCGAAAAGGCCCCGCCAATGTCCATTGGCGGGGCCTTTTTATTTTCCTCTCCCCTCACGTCCGTCGCTCTGCCCCCGCTTGAGATTGCCGCCCCCCGCCAAGAGTAGTAACGTTGCTACATGAAATTTTTGTCGAGGGTATGACGATGCCTACCACCACCATCTCCAGTCGCGAATTCAATCAGGACACAAGTGGTGCCAAAAAAGCCTCAAGAAACGGCCCGGTCATCATCACCGACCGTGGCAGGCCCGCCCATGTGCTGCTAAGCATTGAGGACTACGAAAAACTGAGCGGCCTGAACACCAGCATCGTCGACATGCTGGTCATGCCTGAAGCGCTTGAAATCGATTTCGAAACAGAGCGCGCAACCATCATTCCTCGCGAGATCGATCTGTCCTGATGTTTTTGCTCGATACCAACGTCGTGTCCGAATTACGTAAGCCCAACGCTGATCGCAAGGTAGTGGCCTGGGCTCAGACCGTGGCGCCAACCAGCCTGTTTTTGTCAGTCATTACGTTATTGGAACTGGAAACCGGCATCCTGCGGTTGGAACGCCGCGACCGCACCCAAGGGGCGCTGCTGCGTGCCTGGCTGGAACTGCGCGTGATGCCCGCTTTCAACGGACGAATACTGGCCATTGACCCTGCTGTCGCGATGCGCTGCGCCCGATTGCACGTTCCGGATCGCAGTAATGAATGCGATGCCCTGATTGCGGCAACCGCCCTGGAACATGGGCTGACAGTCGTTACCCGCAACATCGCCGACTTCCAGTCCAGCGGTGTGCAACTGCTCAACCCGTGGAACGATTGAACGCGGTCGCGGCGAAAAGCGTCCATAATTCACAAGTCAATTGATTCAAGTCATTACACCATCATTTGATTTCCCCCAACGCGACCAAAGGTCGCACCCTTGAGCTAGAGCGACAGGCGTATCATTGCGCCACTGCAACACCCCTACTTGATCGCGGTCGGCACGTACTGACCGGGGCATTTCTCCACTGCCGTGGGATGCAATGATGAGCAACCAGATTCCGGTACATGACGTCACCCCTCCTGCCAAGAATTCGAACAACAGCGTAGACCTCTACGCCTCTCGGGAAAAAATCTACACACGCGCTTTCACCGGCCTCTTCCGCAACTTGCGGATGGTGGGCGGTGCGGCCCTGTTCCTGCTGTATTTCGGTACGGTGTGGCTCAACTGGGGCGGCCACCAGGCCGTCTGGTGGAACCTGCCGGAGCGCAAGTTCTTCATCTTCGGCGCCACCTTCTGGCCCCAGGATTTCATCCTGCTGTCGGGGCTTTTGATCATCGCCGCCTTCGGCCTGTTCTTCATCACCGTGTATGCCGGGCGCGTCTGGTGCGGCTATACCTGCCCGCAAAGCGTCTGGACCTGGATCTTCATGTGGTGCGAGAAGGTCACCGAAGGCGACCGCAACCAGCGCATCAAGCTCGACAAGGCGCCGATGAGCGCCAACAAGTTCCTGCGCAAGTTCAGCAAGCACAGCCTCTGGCTGCTGATCGGCTTCGTCACCGGCATGACCTTCGTCGGTTACTTCTCGCCGATCCGCGAGCTGGTCATCGACTTCTTCACCGGCCAGGCCGATGGCTGGTCGTATTTCTGGGTCGGCTTCTTCACCCTCGCCACCTATGGCAACGCCGGCTGGCTACGCGAACAGGTGTGCATCTACATGTGCCCGTACGCCCGCTTCCAGAGCGTGATGTTCGACAAGGACACCCTGATCGTCTCCTACGACCCGCGTCGCGGCGAAGGTCGCGGCCCGCGCAAGAAAGGTGTCGACTACAAGGCCATGGGCCTGGGCGACTGCATCGACTGCACCATGTGCGTGCAGGTCTGCCCGACCGGCATCGACATCCGTGACGGCCTGCAGATCGAATGCATCGGCTGCGCCGCCTGTATCGATGCCTGCGACAACATCATGGACAAGATGGACTACCCGCGCGGCCTGATCAGCTACACCACCGAACACAACCTGTCCGGGCAGAAAACCCATAAACTGCGTCCACGCCTGATCGGTTATGCGCTGGTGCTGCTGGCGATGATCAGCCTGCTGGTCACGGCTTTCTTCATGCGTTCGCTGGTGGGCTTCGATGTCAGCAAGGACCGCGTGCTCTATCGCGAGAACGCCGAAGGCCGGATCGAAAACGTCTACAGCCTGAAGATCATGAACAAGGACCAGCGCGACCATACCTACGTCCTGGACGCCGCCGGCCTGCCGGACCTCAAGCTGCAAGGCCGGCGCGAGATCAAGGTGGCGGCCGGCGATATCGTCAGCATGCCGGTCGAACTGTCGAGCTCGCCGGAACAACTGCCGTCGAGCACCAACGAGGTGAAATTCATCCTCAAGGACGCCGACGACGAAAGCGTCCACGTTGAAGCCAAGAGCCGGTTCATCGGCCCACAAATTCGTTAAGAGAAGTCATCATGCCCGCAGCGACCGCCACAAGCCCCTGGTACAAGCACCTCTGGCCCTGGATCATCATCGGTATCCTGGCCTGCTCGGTGACCTTGACCCTGTCCATGGTGACCATCGCGGTGAACAACCCGGACAACCTGGTCAACGACAACTACTACGAGGCCGGCAAAGGCATCAACCGCTCCCTGGACCGCGAGCTGCTGGCCCAGACCCTGCAACTGCGCGCCAGCGTGCACCTGGATGACCTCACCGGCGAAGTCGACCTGCGCCTGAGCGGCAACAGCGCGCCCGCCACCCTGGAGCTGAACCTGATCTCGCCGACCCAGCCGGAAAAAGACCGCAAGATCACCCTCGCCCGCAGCGAAACCGAACAAGGCCGCTACATTGGCCAGTTGAGCGACAAGGTCGATGGCCGCCGTTTTGTCGAACTGCTGGGTGTCGAAGGCGACAAGACCTGGCGCCTGTTCGAAGAAGAACAGGTCAGCCACGACAAGGACCTGCTGCTGGGTGATGAACCGCTGCAAGGCGCGGAACACCTGGACAAGTAAGCGCCCTCCGAACATCGCCGGCAGGCTGCTGCTTCCCAGGCAGCGGCCTGCCGGCGATGAGGTCCGCCCCTGGAACAAAGACCCGCGATGACCACGCCACTGCCCTGCTACCACTGCGCCCTGCCCGTCCCCGCCGGCAGCCGCTTCACCGCCGTCGTGCTCGGCGCTCCCCGCGAGTTCTGCTGCCCGGGCTGCCAGGCGGTGGCCGAAGCCATAGTCGCCGGCGGCCTGGAGAGCTACTACAGCCATCGCAGCGAAGCCTCGGCCAACCCGGAGGCGCTGCCGGTGCAACTGGTGGACGAACTGGCGCTGTACGACCGGGCGGACGTGCAGCAACCCTTCGTCCGGCATGAGGGCGAGCTGGCCGAAACCACCCTGCTGATGGAAGGCATCAGCTGCGCCGCCTGTGGCTGGCTGATCGAGAAACACCTGCGCAGCCTGCCGGCGGTGGCCGAGGCGCGGCTGAACCTGTCCAACCATCGCCTGCATGTGCGCTGGGCCGACAGCCAGTTGCCACTGAGCCAGGTGCTCAGCGAGCTGCGCCTGATCGGCTACGCCGCGCACCCCTATCAGGCCGACCGTGCTTCCGAGCAACTGGCCAGTGAAAACCGCCTGGCCCTGCGCCAGCTGGGCGTGGCCGGGCTGCTGTGGTTCCAGGCGATGATGGCGACCATGGCCACCTGGCCGGAATTCAATATCGACCTGAGCCCCGAGCTGCACACCATCCTGCGCTGGGTCGCGCTGTTTCTCACCACGCCGATCGTGTTCTACAGCTGCGCGCCGTTTTTCAAGGGCGCCCTGCGCGACCTGCGCACCCGCCACCTGACCATGGACGTTTCCGTGTCGCTGGCGATTGGCGCCGCCTACATCGCCGGGATCTGGACCTCGATCACTGGCGTCGGCGAGCTGTACTTCGACGCCGTGGGCATGTTCGCCCTGTTCCTGCTGGCCGGGCGCTACCTCGAACGCCGCGCCCGCGAGCGCACCGCCGCCGCCACCGCGCAACTGGTGAACCTGCTGCCGGCCTCGTGCCTGCGCCTGGGCGCCGACGGCCAGAGCGAACGCATCCTGCTCAGCGAACTGCGCTTGGGGGACCAGGTGCTGGTGCACCCCGGCGCCATCCTGCCGGCCGACGGCAAGATCCTCGATGGCCAGTCGAGCATCGACGAATCCCTGCTCACCGGTGAATACCTGCCGCAACCGCGCAGCATCGGCGATGCAGTCACCGCCGGCACCCTCAATGTCGAGGGCGCGCTGACCGTGGAAGTCCTGGCGCTGGGGCAGGACACGCGCCTGTCAGCCATCGTCCGCCTGCTGGACCGGGCCCAGGCGGAAAAACCGCGCCTGGCGGAGATCGCCGACCGCGCCGCCCAATGGTTCCTGCTGTTCTCCCTGATCGCCGCGGCCGCCATTGGCCTGCTCTGGTGGCAGCTGGACGCCTCCCGAGCCTTCTGGATCGTCCTGGCCATGCTGGTCGCCACCTGCCCCTGCGCGCTGTCCCTGGCCACCCCGACCGCTCTGACCGCCGCCACCGGCACCCTGCACAAACTCGGCCTGCTGCTGACCCGCGGCCATGTACTCGAAGGCCTGAACCAGATCGACACGGTGATTTTCGACAAGACCGGCACCCTCACCGAGGGGCGCCTGGCCTTGCGCTCGATTCTTCCTGTGGGCGACCTCGACAGCCAGCAGTGCCTGGGCCTGGCCGCCGCCCTGGAAAACCGCTCCGAACACCCGATTGCCCGAGCCTTCGGCCGTGCGCCGCTGGCCGCGGAAGAAGTGCTGAGCATGCCCGGGCTGGGCCTGGAAGGGCGGGTGGGCGAACAACGCCTGCGCATCGGCCAGCCCGCCTTCGTCTGCGAGCTCAGCGCCTGTGCGGTCCCGGCGATGCCGGACGAAGCCGGCCAATGGCTGCTGCTGGGCGATAGCCAAGGGCCGCTGGCCTGGCTGGTCCTCGACGATCGCCTGCGCAGCGATGCTCCGGCACTGCTGGCCGCCTGCAAGGCGCGCGGCTGGAACACCCTGCTGCTCTCGGGCGACAGCTCGCCGATGGTCGCCAGCGTCGCCGCCGAACTGGGCATCGACGAAGCCCACGGCGGCCTGCGTCCGGACGACAAGCTGCAGGTGCTGCAGCAACTGCATCGCCAGGGTCGCAAAGTGCTGATGCTCGGCGATGGGGTCAACGATGTGCCGGTGCTGGCCGCCGCCGATATCAGCGTGGCCATGGGCTCGGCCACCGACCTGGCCAAGACCAGCGCCGATGCGGTGCTGCTGTCCAACCGCCTGGATGCGCTGGTGCAGGCCTTCGGCCTGGCCCGTCGCACACGCCGGATAATCATCGAGAACCTGCTGTGGGCCGGGCTGTACAATGGCCTCATGCTGCCGTTCGCCGCCCTCGGCTGGATCACTCCGGTATGGGCCGCCATCGGCATGTCCATCAGTTCGTTGACCGTGGTGCTCAATGCCCTGCGCCTGACTCGCCTGCCGGGCCAGCCCCAGGCCGAGGGCACGACCCAAACCCGCCCGCTGCCGGCCTGAGCCGCGCGGGCATGGAGCCTACCCATGCCAGCTCTCTACGTGATGATTCCGGCGGCGCTGCTGATCGTGGCCATCGCCATCTACATCTTCTTCTGGGCGGTCGACAGCGGTCAGTACGACGACCTCGACGGCCCCGCCCACAGCATTCTGTTCGACGACCAGGACCCCAAGCACACCGCTGCGATCGACGAAGCCAAGGGCCAGCCAGCGGCCGAGCAGCCGCCGCATAAAGACCAGGCGCCGCCCCATGCTTGAGCTGGCACCGATGCTGGTTTCCGCCGTGATTCTCGGCCTGCTCGGCGGCGGTCACTGCCTGGGCATGTGCGGCGGCCTGATGGGCGCCCTGACCCTGGCCATTCCCCAGGAGCAGCGCAGCCGGCGTTTTCGCCTGCTGCTGGCCTACAACCTGGGGCGCATCCTCAGTTACGCCACCGCGGGCCTGCTGATCGGCCTGGCCGGCTGGGCCGTGGCCAGCAGCCCGGCGGCCATGGCCCTGCGTGTGCTGGCTGGCCTGCTGCTGATCGCCATGGGCTTGTACCTGGCCGGCTGGTGGAGCGGCCTGACCCGCATCGAAAGCCTCGGACGCGGCCTGTGGCGCCATATACAGCCGGTGGCCAACCGCCTGCTGCCGGTGTCGAGCCTGCCACGCGCCTTGCTGCTGGGCGCACTCTGGGGCTGGCTGCCGTGTGGCCTGGTCTACAGCACCCTGCTGTGGTCCGCCAGCCAGGGCAATGCCCTCGACAGCGCCTTGCTGATGCTGGCCTTCGGCCTGGGTACCTGGCCGGTGCTGCTGGCGACCGGACTGGCAGCGGAACGGGTCACCGCGCTGCTGCGCCGGCGCAGCGTGCGCATGGCCGGTGGCCTGCTGGTGATCCTGTTCGGCATCTGGACCTTGCCCGGTCCGCATCAGCATTGGTTGATGGGGCACTGAGGCAACCCTTCCCGCTGCTTCCGCCCTTCGGCAGCGACGACGCAAGACTCGTATGACAGGCTCCGCGCCCCGCCAGCCTTGATGCAAATCAAGATGGTCCGGGCGCTAACCCCCTAGACTCGCGCACACTGCCTGCCTACCGGGGGAATTCCCGCATGCTCGACGCCATTCGTTGGGACACCGATCTGATCCGCCGTTACGACCTGGCGGGACCGCGCTACACCTCCTACCCCACCGCTGTGCAATTCCACAGCCAGGTGGGCACCTTCGACCTGCTCCACGCCCTGCGCGAGAGCCGCAAGGCGCTGCGCCCGCTGTCGCTGTACGTGCATGTGCCGTTCTGCGCGAACATCTGCTACTACTGCGCCTGCAACAAGGTCATCACCAAGGACCGCGGGCGCGCCCTGCCCTACCTGCAGCGCCTGGAACAGGAAATCCAGCTGATCGCCTGCCATCTCGACCCCGGGCAGAAGGTCGAGCAACTGCACTTCGGCGGCGGCACCCCGACCTTTCTCAGCCACGACGAACTGCGGCAGCTGATGAGCCACCTGCGCCAGCACTTCAACCTGCTGGACGACGATTCGGGCGACTACGGCATCGAGATCGACCCACGCGAAGCAGACTGGTCGACCATGGGCCTGCTGCGCGAGCTGGGCTTCAACCGCGTCAGCATCGGCCTGCAGGACCTCGACCCGGCGGTACAGCGCGCGGTCAATCGCCTGCAGAGCCTGGAGGAAACCCGGGCGGTGATCGAAGCGGCGCGCACCCTGCAGTTTCGTTCGATCAACATCGACCTGATCTACGGCCTGCCAAAACAGACACCGGACAACTTCGCCCGCACCGTCGAGGAAGTCATCAACCTGCAGCCGGACCGGCTGTCGGTGTTCAACTATGCGCATCTGCCGGAGCGCTTCATGCCGCAACGGCGGATCAACAGCCACGAGCTGCCGGAACCGGCGGAAAAACTGCAGATGCTGCAGCGCAGCATCGAACAACTGACGGCCGCCGGTTACCGCTACATCGGCATGGACCATTTCGCCCTGCCCGACGACGAGCTGGCGATCGCCCAGGAAGAGTCGACCCTGCAACGCAATTTCCAGGGCTACACCACCCACGGCCACTGCGACCTGATCGGCCTGGGCGTCTCGGCCATCAGCCAGATCGGCGACCTGTACTGCCAGAACAGCAGTGACCTGACGCAGTACCAGAATCTGCTGGGTGGCGCGCAACTGGCCACCAGTCGCGGCCTGGTGTGCAATCAGGACGACCGCGTCAGGCGCGCGGTGATCCAGCAGTTGATTTGTAATTTCAGCCTCGACTTCGAGGCCATCGAGCAGCAGTTCAACATCGACTTTCGCGGTTACTTCGACGACCTCTGGCCGCAACTGCAAGCCATCGCCGAAGACGGCCTGATCACGCTGAGCAACGAAGGCATTGAAGTGCTGCCTGCCGGGCGCCTGCTGGTGCGTTCGGTGTGCATGGTGTTCGACACGTATCTGGAGCAACAGAATCGACAGCGTTTTTCCCGGGTCATCTAGGGCGTCATGAGCAGCGAGCCGACCGCTCAGCGCGACAACTTGTCGCAGGTGACGAGCAAAAACTGTCGGGGCAGACAAGGCGCAAACAAGCCTGATACTTGACGCTGGGATAATCGGCGGCTGCAAGTGACGGTCAGCGCTGGAATTACCCTGAATGGACTGCACGAGCGCATTTTCCCGCAGTGGCCTGGAGGCTACAAACGGACAGCTTTACGACTAAGCGCCAATACGGCACGGACTGGCCGGAACCTCCTCCCGTGAGTTACCCTTACGGCTTATGTGTGTTTTCCCACAAGGATTCTATTGAATGTCCGAGCCAGTAAAACTGCGCGCTCACAACCAGGCCCATTGCAAGGATTGCAGCCTGGCCCCCCTCTGCCTGCCACTTTCTCTGAATCTGGAAGACATGGATGCGCTGGACGAAATCGTTAAACGTGGCCGCCCGCTGAAAAAAGGCGAGTTCCTGTTTCGCCAGGGCGACGCCTTCGACTCCGTCTATGCAGTGCGCTCCGGTGCGCTGAAGACCTTCAGTCTCAGCGACGGCGGCGAAGAACAGATCACCGGCTTCCACCTGCCCAGCGAACTGGTCGGCCTGTCCGGCATGGACACCGAGATCCATCCGGTTTCCGCCCAGGCCCTGGAAACCACGTCGGTCTGTGAAATCCCCTTCGAACGCCTCGACGAACTGGCCCTGCAGTTGCCCCAACTGCGCCGCCAGCTGATGCGGGTGATGAGCCGCGAGATCCGCGACGACCAGCAGATGATGCTGTTGCTGTCGAAAAAGACCGCCGACGAGCGCATCGCCACCTTCCTGGTCAACCTGTCGGCACGCTTCCGCGCCCGCGGCTTCTCGGCCAACCAGTTCCGCTTGAGCATGTCGCGCAACGAGATCGGCAACTATCTGGGCCTGGCGGTGGAAACCGTGTCCCGGGTGTTCACCCGCTTCCAGCAGAACGCGCTGATCGCCGCCGAAGGCAAAGAGGTGCACATTCTCGATCCGATCCAGCTATGCGCCCTCGCCGGCGGCTCCCTGGAAGGCTGAGGCAGAGCCCCCCGCCCGAGCCAAGCGGCTCGGTCGGGGCTATACTGGCGCGCTCCACTTCATGCCCGCCAGGACACCGCCACGATGGCCTTCGACTCCTTCGACATCAAATCCCTGATCCGCCCAGTCATCGACTTCCCCAAGCCGGGCGTGATCTTCCGTGACATCACTCCCCTGTTCCAGTCGCCCAAGGCCTTGCGCCTGGTCGCCGACACCTTTGCCCAGCGTTATGTCGAAGAAGACTTCACTCACGTCGGTGCCATGGACGCCCGCGGCTTCCTGATCGGCTCGATCATCGCCTACCAGCTGAACAAACCGCTGATCCTGTTCCGCAAGCAAGGCAAGCTGCCGGCCGATGTGCTTGCCGAGGGTTACCAGACCGAATACGGCGAAGCCTTCCTGGAAGTGCATGCCGACAGCCTGTGCGAAGGCGATTCGGTGCTGATGTTCGATGACCTGATCGCCACCGGCGGTACCTTGATCGCCGCGGCCAACCTGGTGCGCCGCATGGGGGCAAAAGTCTACGAGGCCGCCGCCATCATCGACCTGCCTGAGCTGGGCGGTTCGCAACGCCTGCGAGACATGGACATTCCAACCTTCTGCCTGACGCAGTTCTCGTTGAGCGAGCGATAAATCACTCCTCCCTTGAGTAGTCAGGCCCGACGCTATCGCGAGCAATAGCCCTACAGCCCCATCTGCTTGCTGATGATTTCGTTCATCACTTCCCGGGTGCCACCGCCGATGGACAGGATGCGGTTGTCGCGATACAGCCGCTCCACCAGGCTTTCGCGCATGTAACCCAGCCCGCCGAGAATCTGCACGGCATCGTGGGTGATACGGTCGGCGGTATCAGTGGCGAAGTTCTTGGCCATGGAAATCTCCTTGATCACGCTCTGGCCCGCCGCCATCTTCGCCGCCTGGCGATAAGTGAATTCGCGGGATACCTCTAGCGCGGTCGCCATCTCCGCCAGACGATGCTTGATCACCTGGAACTTGCCGATGGGCTTGCCGAAGGCCTCGCGCTCCCGAGCCCACTTCAGGCTCTCTTCCAGCGCCAGCTGCGCGGTCATGTTGGCCATCAGGGCCAGCGCCAGCCGCTCGCTCTGGAAGTTGCCCATGATGCAGGCGAAGCCCAGGTTCTCGACGCCGATCAAGTGGCTGGCCGGCACCCGGCAATCGTCGAAAAACAGCTCGGCGGTATCCGACGCCCACCAGCCCATCTTCTTCAGTTGCCGGCCGACGGTGAATCCCGGCGTGCCCTTGTCGATCAGCAGCAGGCTGATGCCGCCGAAACCGGGCTCGCCGGTACGCACCGCCACCGTGTAGAAATCGGCACGCACGCCACTGGTGATAAAGGTCTTGCTGCCGCTGACGCGGTAGAAGTCGCCGTCACGCAGCGCCCGGGTCTGCAGATTGGCCACGTCCGAACCGCCGCCGGGCTCGGTGACCGCCAGGGCGCTGATCTTCTCCCCCGCCAGTACCTGCGGCACCACTCGCTCGCGAACCTCGGGGCGCGCCCATTTGACGATCGGCGGCAAACCGATGTCCAGCGAGCCCAGGCCCGCCACCAGGCCGCCGGAGCCACAGCGCATCAGCTCCTCGCTGGCGGCAATCTTGGCGAACAGGTCGCCCTCGTGGCTGCCACCCAGGGCTTCTGGATAGCCGATACCGAGGATGCCGGCCGCGCCAGCCTTGAGGTACAGCTCGCGGGGGAAGCCTTGCGCCTCCTCCCATTGATCGATGTCCGGGAGGATTTCCCGCTCGACGAAACGTCGAACGCTGTCGCGGACCAACTGATGGCTAGGGTCGAAGTATTCCTGGCAGGCAGACATCGGCAAGCTCCTCTGAAGGTTGAGGAAACTTACCTAGCGCTTGCTTGGTTTTCAAGAAGGACCGCACGAACCACCTGTAGGAGCCAGCTTGCTGGCGATGCAGGCGACGCGGCGCGTCAGGTCGGGCGGCCATCGCGAGCAAGCTCGCTTGTATGTCTTAAGGTGGGCCTGTCGGGGTGGAGGGACTTAACTCGCTTCTGCAAGCCAGACGGTAGGAGAATTCCCCCACTCTCGCGTTCATCACAAGCGCCGATAAGGAATCCATCG